>CAJWDT010000016.1 GCA_913031395.1 uncultured Gammaproteobacteria bacterium | reverse complement strand
TTAAATCCAATTTACCTAATGTACCTATCTTTATTATTGGTATTAAACCCACGTTGGCTAGAGAGTATCTAAGAGATGAAGAAATTCAATACAACCAAGCTATTTCAAATATGTCTGAAGAAGACAACTTAGTTACTTATATTGATATTTGGGAAGCAATGCTTAATGAAGATGGTCAACCGAATTCTAATCTCTTTGTAGAAGACAACCTTCATATAAATGCTGATGGATATAAGATATGGACCAGCATTGTACGCAAAGAGCTATCTAATTATTTTGATCTTTAGGCAATAAACCTAACATTTTATAACCTATAAAATCATCCGATATATTATTTAAAGGCCTGTCAGGAGTTTTTTGGATTGGATAAGCAAGAGGAGTAATGTCACTCTCAATTTTTTCACCTATCTTTATATTTGGCCTATCTACACTAAAGTGGAATTGAGAATCACCTCTGGTTGATCCATCTTCAAAGAATATTGCGGTATGAACAATTCGCTCTGAGGGTGAAGTATTTGGTTTAGCTCTATGAAAGGTGAGGCCATGATGAAAAGAAACATCGCCTGCTTTTAATTCTTGGTAACAAACTTCAGACGAAGAAAGGTTAGAAGATTCTAAAAACTCCTCTTCATCAACATTTCCTGAAAATATATTAATAAATTGTTTATTCCTATTTTTGTGAGAACCTGGATAAAAACCTAACTGTCCATTAGTAGAGTCCACATCACAGAGAGGTATCCATGCAGTAATTGTATTAGTTTCCTTTATAGGCCAGTAAGGTTGGTCATGATGAGGATCGGTTTCTCTTCCACCCGCCTCTTTAACGAGAGCCTGATCATGCCATATTCGTATGGCCTTAACATCTAAAAGTTCTGCAGCAATTTTACAAATCCGTTGGTCAAAGGTTAACTTTCTTATTTCGGGATAATCTTCCCACAAATTCTGACATTGGGTGAAAGATTGTTCATATTTGGATTTATCTTCTAATTGCCTCAGATCTAACTGCTTTCTCTCTTTAATAGCTTCTTGAACAACTTCTCTGTAAAATTCAATTTCTGAGGGCTTAAATACGTCTCTAACGACTATAAAGCCGTCTTCGTTAAACCTTTTTTTTAAATCATTTAGCATGTATCAAGAACTTTCATTAAGTCTCTATAAGAATATCACAAAGTTCATTGTTATTTTTAGTGTCACCTTATCTTTTCAGTTTTTACATGCAGAATCTTCTTTTGATGCAAGCAACTCAAGTATTTCTCTTATCAGTGAATCCTATACAGCATTAGAAGGCGATGATCTTTTGGTCGGGGTTAAATTTGAACTTGAGGAAGGATGGCACACCTACTGGAAAAATCCAGGTGATGCTGGTGAAGGTGCATCTATAGAATGGAATCTTCCTGAGGGTCTTATAGCTTCAAAGATTCTGTGGCCTGGTCCACACAAAATACCAGTTGAACCACTAATGACCTTTGGATATAACAATGAGGTGGTCTTGTTGACAAAGATTTCTTTAGCTCAAGATGTTGTATTCCCTCTGGATATAAAGGCAAAGGTTGGTTGGTTTACCTGTAAAGATATTTGTATACCTCAAGAAGGAGAAATCAATCTCAAAATTAATCAAGGTAACAAAATACCCACAACAAATTCTTATGAGATTGATAGCTATTTTAAGTCAGTTCCAACGACTTTTAATCAAAATTACCGAGTTGAAAAACTTGATGAAAAGTTTTTTCTTCAAACGGAAATAGGAGATGGTAAACATTACGAAAATGTTTATTTTTTTCCAGAAGAGTATGGTCTTACTAATTATGTCGATGAGCAGAAATACGAAAAAAATCTGAATAGCTTTATTTTGGAGGTGAATGCTTCTGATGCTAATTTAAATCTTCAAACCTTCACTGGCGTTATTGAAGCTACCAATAACGAAGAACCTTCTTATTTTGAAATTTCTTATCCTTTAACAACAGAGGAATCAAATGCAGAGCAAAGCATCTTTCTTCTCATAATTTTCGCTTTTATTGGGGGTTTAATTCTCAATATCATGCCATGTGTTTTTCCTATCCTAAGTATAAAAATCTTGAGGTTTATGGAACATAGCGAAAACTCCACAATAAAAACTTATAAGTTCGGTTTATATTATTCTTTAGGAGCCATAATGAGTTTTCTCATCATCGCTTTTATTCTTATCTTCTTAAAAGCAAGCGGAGAATCTATAGGCTGGGGTTTCCAACTTCAATATCCTCTAGTAATTTCAATATTATTTTATCTATTCATCGCATTAGGTTTTATGTTTATGAGTAATTTAGTTTTTGGAAGTCAACTGGGTCAATTAAGCTCTATAGCAAGAGTTAAAAATGAGTCTTTAGAATCTTTTTTAACTGGCATTCTCGCAGTAGTTGTTGCCTCTCCTTGCACAGCACCCTTTATGGGGTCAGCTATAGGATTTGCTTTATTGCAGCCAGGTATAAATTCAATTTTTATATTTCTCAGTTTAGGCATAGGATTTGCCCTTCCCTACTTCATACTTAGTGTTAAACCATCCCTATTAGCATTCTTGCCTAAACCAGGTGCGTGGATGGAAACCTTTAAACAATTTATGGCTTTCCCAATGTGGGGGTCAGCATTATGGTTGCTATGGGTGCTGAGTGGGCAGGTTGATACAGATACCGTTATATTAGTTTTAATTGGAGGTTTGCTCATAAGCCTTTCATTATGGCTACTTGAAAAAAATACAACTGAAGTAAGATTTATTCAATGGATTGTAAGATTAATATCATTAATATTATTACTTTTTTCATTGTGGATTATTCCGACTTCTTACAGTGAAAAGGAGACAGAGACAGAATTAGTTTATAGCGAGGCTATGCTGAAAGAATATAGAGATTCTAAAGAACTAATCTTTTTAAACTTCACAGCAGACTGGTGCATCACTTGCAAAGTGAATGAAAGAGTTGCCCTCAAGACTAATGCAGTTAATGAGATCATACGTAAAAAAAATATTAAATATATTGAAGCAGATTGGACTAGAAAGGATTCTATTATTGCCAAAAAATTAGAAGAATTTGGTCGAACTGGAGTTCCTTTATACCTGCTTTACCCTTCTGAGGGAGAGCCAATAATCTTGCCAGAAATCCTTACTGAGGATACGCTAATCAACTATCTAAGTGAGATTAAGTGATGAAAATATTTTTAAACCTTTTAACTATTTCTTTATTATCTGGATCCTGTTTTGGTTCTACATTAATTGATCAAAAGGCTCCTGACTTCAGTCTATTTGATAGTTATGGAAAAGAAATCTCTTTAAATTCTTTTGAAGGAAAAAAAGTCGTTATTGAATGGACAAATCATGGTTGTCCGTTTGTAGCCAAACATTACAAAACCGGTAATATGCAATCAACACAAGAATTTACCATCGAAAACGATGCCATATGGCTGAGTGTTATTTCGTCAGCTCCAGGAACGCAGGGCTTTGTTAGTTCTGATGAAGCAAATGAGCTTACTGCTTCAAGAGAAGCTTCACCGAGTCATGTTTTATTTGATCCAACAGGTAGAGTAGGCAAAATGTATAATGCCAAGACGACCCCTCATATGTATATAGTGAATAAAAATGGTGTCTTAAAGTATGAAGGAGCTATTGATGACGCAGGAGGCCGGGGATTTATGTTTAAAGACCTTTTAAATGCAACCAATTACATTAAAAAAGGATTGATAGAACTCAGTACCGGAAATAAGGTATCTACACCGGTTACTAAGCCCTACGGTTGTTCAGTTAAATATGCTTCGTAATTGTCTACGCAGGCGCTTTAAATACAGACCCTAACTTCTGACCAAGGCCCATATCACCTGAGAATTTTACTTTGCCTTGCATGAAAGCTCCCATTGCAGCTTGCTGATCTCCAGAAAAAACTTTTTCCATAGTTTCTTGGCTATCGAACGTGAGTGTCAAACCAGGGTCATCATGTTCAGCCTCTACAACTGATAAAGAACCGTCATTTATATCTACATAAAAATTCGTTAAATCTTCAATATTAATTTGGATTACTGCTTCAATTCCTGCTGCGCCGTCTGCATCAAAGGCCGTCTCTAAACCTGTTTTTAAATCTTCGAAAGTTGCCATATTTACTCCATTTAATTTATGTAGACTAATCTTCTCAAATAAAGGCAAGTTAAACCACCATATGAGCATTTTTTTTTGTTAAAATTTTTGGCATGGACAGAAAAGAAATAGACGAAGAATCTAAACAAGACTTCTCTAATAGAGTAAATCTTCAAGCAGGCAGGACGTCAGAACGTGAAGTTGTATCAACTAAGTTCATGACCGAAGATCAAAGAAATAGCTGGAATGAAGGTGGGTATATTCTTATACCTAATTTTGTTGATGAAAATTTTTGTGATGATATGAATTTAGAGCTTGCAGAGATTATTAGTCAACTAATACCTGAAGGAAGTGCATTTAGTCATGCTTATGCAGGAGATGGTCACATTGCTATAAGAGAAATGAAACCTAGTCCTGAAGCGAAAACTATTGCAGATGAAATTTCAAAAGTATTTCGGATACATTCTCGTGGTCTATTCAATGAGTTTATCAATAATGAAGGTTTGTTAAATATCCTTGAAGATATAATTGGACCTGATATCGACTGCTTCCTTAGTCAATTCATTCTTAAGAATCCAGGAGCTTGGGGACAGCCCTGGCATCAAGATTCATCTTATTTTCCTTTTGATAGAGAGCCTCAGGTAGCAGCTTGGCTGGCCACTAGTGAAGCAACATTAGAGAATGGCTGTTTAGTTGTCCTTCCAGGATCTCATAAAGAATCTCTTCATGAACATTTACCAGACGATAGAGAGGGATCGAACTATGGATATACTGAAATTAAAGACCATGATTTTTCTAAAGAAATACCACTTTTGTTGAATAAAGGAGATTTGCTTTTATTTCATAGTTTCCTGATGCATAAATCCTATGACAATAAGTCTAATGCTAAAAGGTCAGCAATGGTCTACCATTTTGCAGAAACAGGAACTAACTTTGGAGAAATAGATAGTCCTACAAATGAATGGATATCCGTTAGAGGTAAAGGCCTAAATGTATAAATTTCTGAAGATAAGCGGGCTACTAATCAGTCCGTTTTTAGTTGCTTTTTTATTTGTAGTTATCTCTTCCAGTGGATGGTTTGGTTCTCTCCCTGAAGATGGCAAGTTAGTTTATTCACCTAGACCCATTCAAAGTGAAAATTTAACTGAAAAGCAGATATTTTTTGGTGATTTGCATGTCCATACTACTTTCTCACAGGATGCTTTTCTCTTCAGCCTACCAATGCTTCAAGGTGAAGGTGCACATCCACCTTCGGATGCTTGTAATTTTGCACGATTTTGCTCCTCTTTAGACTTCTTCTCTATTACAGACCACGCAGAAGGTATGACAAAACAAATGTGGGAAGATTCTCTTGAGTCTATTAGAAATTGCGACGCTATTTCTGGTGATAATAATAAAGACTTAGTGGTTTTTGCTGGATGGGAATGGACTCAGATGGGCTCTTCACCTGAGACACATTATGGACATAAGAATGTCATTTTAAGAAATTTATATGATGTGCCTGAAGTTCCAATAGGAGCAGGTCTAACTGGACTTGATCTCTTGATAGAAAATGATCTCACTCCATTTCTCCCTTTAATCGCAGATTTCCCTCCAGAACAAATAGACTTTGATTTCCTTAAATTTAGAGACGAGAGTTATTCAATTCCTTTTTGTGATGAAGGAGTCAATGAATATAGTGAATGCAAGGAGAGAGCTTTAACTCCCAGAGAGCTTTTTAATAAAATTGATGAGCTAGAACTTGATGCACTTGTAATACCTCATGGGACCACTTGGGGAATCCACTCTCCTGCAAACTCTAATATAAGCTCTCAGCTTATGAATGATAACCATGATCCTGAAAAACAGAGACTAATGGAAGTCTACTCAGGTCATGGGAATTCTGAAATTTATAGGAATATTCTGCACACAAAAGAATTGCCATCAGGAGATTTTGAATGCCCTCTTCCGTCTGATGGTTTTGAACCATGTTGCTGGAGAGCGGGTGAAATTGTAAATCAACAATGCGTAGAAGAAACTGGAAGTGAATGTAATGAAAAGGCTAATGAAATAAGAAAGGAATTTGCTAAAAATTCTTCTGGTCTTTTAAGATTCAGTTTAGTTGAAAACGCAACTCAAGAAGATTGGAAACAATGTGGTCAATTAAAGGAGGCTTTTCTGCCGGCCTATACATACAGACCTGGAATGAGTGCTCAAGCAGCTTTAGCATCACAAATTGAAGAAGATAATGTTCTTAAATCTTTCAAATTAGGCCTGATAGGATCAACTGATAACCATAAAGCCAGAGCTGGAGCGGGCTATAAAGAGTTTGCAAGAAAATCCATGGGGGATTCTTGGGGTGCGAAGGACAATTTAACTTGGATTCTACCTCCAGAACGTGGTGCTTCTTTCTACTCAACAGGAGGCTTAGTTGCTGTACATGCTGATCGATTAGAGAGAAATAATATATATGATTCTTTGTATGAAAGAGAGGTTTATGCAACTTCCGGAGAAAGAATACTTCTTTGGTTTGACTTAATACAAGATGAAAAAGAAATACCTATGGGAAGTGAGGTGTCTTTAGGATCTAATCCAAAATTTACAGTGAAAGCCTTGGGTTCATATAAACAGCTGCCTGGATGTCCTGAATACGTCCATACATCCATGAGTAAAGAAGAAATTTCTAGATTGTGCTTAAATGAATGCTACAACCCAAGCAATGAAAGATATCTTATTAGCAGAATCGAGGTTGTAAAAATTCTACCTACTAAAAAATTAGATTCTCTAGAAAAAGCAATACAAGATCCTTGGAAAACCTTTGAATGCATTGATAACGGTCAAGGTTGTTCATTCAGTTTTGAAGATAAAGAGTTCTCCAACTCTAAAGAAAATGCCATTTATTACGTTAGGGCCATACAAGAGCAAACTGATGCTGTAGGAGGAGATCCACTGCGTTGCGAATACAATGAGGAAGGTGAATGTATAAAAATAAAGCCTTGTTATGCTAGTGGTCCTGATTTTGATCCAAGTGATGATTGTCTTGCTCCTATAGGAGAAAGAGCATGGTCCTCTCCAATTTTCTTAAATTATCTAAATTGAAGGGAATGGTGTTAAGATGCTGATCAAAATATAGACAGCAGATGGATTTTAGCGGCAATCATATCCTTACAATAGATCAGTTTGAACGTTCCGATATAGATAAATTATTCTCTGTTGCAGACAATCTAGAACCTTACGCCTCAAAACAAAAAATCACCAGAGCCTTAGAAGGGGCAATTCTTGGAAATATGTTTTTTGAACCAAGCACTAGAACAAGGATCAGTTTTGGAGCTTCATTTAATCTTCTGGGAGGAAATGTAAGGGAAATAACTGAAGCAGGCAGTTCATCGCTAGCCAAAGGAGAATCCCTCGCAGATACAGCTCAAGTCCTGAGTGGATATAGCGATATCATAGTAATGCGTCATCCCGAAGAAGGATCTGTTCAGAAATTCGCCGAAGCAAGTCGCGTTCCAGTAATCAATGGGGGCGATGGATCGAATGAACATCCCTCACAGGCACTTCTTGATCTTTACACAATAGAAAAAGAGTTATCACAAAATAATAAATCTCTTGATGGGCTGAGAATAGCCCTTGTAGGTGACTTGAAATATGGAAGAGCAGTTCACTCATTGTGCAAAGTACTATCTTTATACTCTAATGTATCAATGAGCTTGATTTCGCCAGAAGAGCTAAGACTACCATCGTCAATTTTGAATCAACTCTCAGAATCAGGAGTCAATTTTGTTCAAACAGAGAATCTAGAGAAAGGGATTTCTGAAGTAGACATCATCTATGTCACAAGGGTTCAAGAAGAAAGATTTACTCAAAAAGAGGATGCAAATAGATATCGAGGTCTTTTGAGCTTAAATCAATCTATTTACACTGCCAACTGCGAGCCAAATACTGTAATCATGCACCCTCTTCCAAGAGATTCTAGAAGCGATGCTAATGAACTTAATACGGACCTTTATGGAAACCCCAATTTAGCGATTTTTAGACAAGCTGATAATGGTGTTGTAATCAGGATGGCTATGTTTGCTTTGGTCCTCGGTGTAGAAGATCAAATTGAAGACTCTTCAAGATTGGTTAACTGGAAAGTAGGACTAGATACTTAAGCTAAAGCGTTATCTATATCTTCTAATAAATCTTCAATTGACTCTATCCCTACAGAAAGTCTAACTAAACCATCACTGATACCTATCTCCTCTCGTATTTCAGCTGGTATAGAAGCATGAGTCATAATGGCAGGATGTTCTATTAAACTTTCAACTCCTCCTAGACTCTCTGCTAAAGAGAATAAATTAGTTCTTTCAAGAAATCTTGTTGCACTCGTCAAGCCGCCTTTTAAAACTACTGAGATCATGCCTCCAAATCCATTCATCTGCTTTTTAGCAATTTCATGTTGAGGATGACTAGTGAGGCCAGGATAGATTACCTTTTCAATAGAGTCATGACTTTCAAGATAAGATGCTATTGTTTGAGCACTAGAGCAATGTCTCTCCATTCTGACTGGAAGTGTTTTTAAGCTTCTAAGCAAAAGGAATGAATCAAAAGGGTTCATAATTGAGCCAACTGCATTTTGTAAATACAAAAGTTCATTAGCTAGATCTTCTTTTTCTTGAGAGCATACGACTACTCCTCCAATAAGGTCAGAGTGACCATTGAGATATTTTGTAGCTGAGTGGACTACAACATCAAAACCTAATTCGAGAGGGTTTTGAACGAAAGGAGAGCAAAAGGTATTGTCACAAACTGAAATAAGGTTATTTTTTTTTGCAAAAGTAGAAATAGCCTCTAAATCAGCAATCTTTAAAAGTGGATTGGTAGGCGTTTCGATCCAAATCATTCTTGTCTTTTCGTTTAGAGAGTCTTCTAGAGTATCAAGGTCACTTAAGTCGCAGAACGTAAAATTAAGTCCTGCCGAACGTTTTCTAACATTCTCGAAGAGTCTATAAGTTCCCCCATATAGATCATCCATGGCGATGACATGGTCTCCTGAATCCAAGAGCTCTAGCACTGTTGCACTGGCCGCCATACCAGAAGCAAAGGCATATCCAAATGAGCTGCCTTCAAGATCTGCTATGCAAGCTTCTAAGGCTTTTCGTGTTGGGTTTACACTTCTAGAGTAATCATAACCTTTATGGACACCAGGACTTTCCTGAACATATGTAGAGCTTGTGTATATTGGAGTCATAATTGCTCCGGTAGTTGGATCAGGCTCTTGTCCAGCGTGAATAGCTCTAGTTTCAAAACCTTGTTTATTTTTTTTTCTAGACATAGCTAATTAATTTAATTTGTTACGATAAAAATTTATAAGATCAACTTTAGTTACGAACCCTATAAATATTTCTTTATCGAAGATAATGGCAACTTTTCCTTCTGAAAGAATTGTAAGTAATTCATCTTTAGTGGCATCAAACTGTAAGGTATCTAATTTATCAATCATATGCAGAGAGACGTTATCAGAAAATTTACCTGGTTCCTGGCTGACAGTAAAAAGTAGATCCTCTTCATCCATAACACCTAATAATTTTCCCTCATCCATAACAGGTATTTGGGAAATATCTGAAGCTCTCATTCTATTGTAAGCAACTAGAAGAGTTTCTCCTGGAGAAACAGTTATCATCTCTCCCTTATCCGCCCTTCTATTAATTAAATCTCTCAAGTCACCAAATTTTTCTAACTCAAGGAGATTATTGTCGTGAAGCCAAGATTTATTAAATGCTTTTGATAAATATTTATTACCTGTATCGCATATAAAAGTGACTACATTTTTTGGTTCTGTCTGTTTTCTGCACCACTTAGCAGCAGCGGCTACTAGCGTCCCGGATGAAGAGCCTCCCAAAATTCCTTCCTCTTTTAATATGATTTGTAGTACTTCAAAAGCCTCTTTATCGGAGACAGTTTCTGCATCATCCATTAGCGATGTATTAAAATTATCGGGAATAAAATCCTCTCCTACGCCTTCCACTAACCAGCTTCCTCCATCGTAGGCGTAATTACCTTTTAGTACAGCGTCAGCAACTATAGATCCCTCAGGATCTGCAGCCACCATACATATAGAGGGATCCTTAGCTTTAAAAAATTCAGCTAGACCAGTCAATGTCCCACCTGAGCCTACTCCTGCTACAACAGCATCAATTTTCCCTTCCATCTGGTCCCACATTTCAGGAGCAGTTGATGTTCTATGGGCCATAGGATTGGCAGGATTAGAAAATTGATTAGCTAAAAAAGAACCAGGTGTTTCTGAGGCAAGTTTCCTTGCGACATCTTGATAATATTCCGGATGACCCTCGGGAACATCAGATCTAGTAAGGATAATTTCAGCTCCAAGCCCTTCAAGATGAAGAATTTTTTCCCTACTCATCTTATCCGGGATCACTAAAATAATTTTATATCCCTTAAGGGCAGCAACTAAAGCAAGCCCTATTCCAGTATTACCTGCAGTAGCTTCAATAATTGTTCCACCTTGTTGAAGCTCTCCTGATTTTTCTGCTTCTTCTATTATTGCGAGTCCAACCCTATCTTTAATAGATCCACCTGGGTTGTTAGATTCCATTTTCACATACAAATTACAAGGTCCAGTATCTAAAGATTTGAGTTGTAATATTGGTGTACCACCAATTAAGTCGAGTAAAGAGTCTTTAATATCCATTTCCATAGTCTATAATTTTTACATTAATTTAAATAAAATGATATCGATCAATGAAGAGGGATGACTATGGAAGACAAAAATATTAAACAAAGACAATTCTGGTCAGGTGCCGGTGGGGATGTCTGGGTTAATAAACAACGAGAGATGGACATTATGCTTAACCCTCTTGGGGATAGAGTTATCGAAAGATTGGATCTGAAATCAGATGCAAAAATTATTGATATAGGTTGTGGCTGCGGTGCTACTACCCTTGAAATAGCTAAAAAGATAACTCAAGGAGAAATCCTTGGTGTTGATATATCTGAACCTATGCTCGATAAAGCTGCAGAAACAGCAAGAGAAATGTCTCTGTCCAATATTTCCTTTGAAGTTAAAGATGTTCAAGTGGATGTAATGCCGCAGAATTATTTTGATGTAGCCTTTTCAAGATTTGGTGTTATGTTCTTTGAGGATCCTTTTGAAGCTTTCAAAAATATTCACAGCTCTCTTAAGGAAGATGGTCTTTTAAGCTTTGTTTGTTGGCAAAATGCATCCTTAAATCCATGGCAGAGTTTATCAATCCAAGTAATAAAAGAGTTTTTAGATTTACCTGCGCCGGCTCCAAAAAGTCCTGGTCCCTTTGCTTTTGAAGATAAAACTTATCTTGAGGAGATTCTTAGAGAATCGGGCTTTAAAGGCCTTGAGATATTAGATAACCAAGAAGATATAGTTATGTTCTCTGGAAAATCTATAAGGGAGGCTTGTGAAGATTATCTGACCATCAATCCAGTTGTAACAGAAATGCTTAAAAACTCTAAGCCTGAATTGACTGAGGAAATACTGGAAGCCTTAGTTATAAAATTCTCTAATTTTCATCAAAATGATGGTCTGTTATTTCCTAGTGCGACTTGGATTGTTACTGCAAAGAAGTAAATTCCGTGCTTTTGAATACTTAGATCAAAATATGCACCAAGTTTGAGCTGATTAGACTGGTTCAAATGATTTTCAATTGGCATGCAGATTGCATATGTATTTGCATGAATAATAAAAAACTTTTAAAAATTAAAACGATTGGAAAAATTGGAAGAGAAATAAGCTATTTCTTACCAGCGATTGCGGGATTCTATCTTGTAGTTAATTTCATAACCTGGGCCTCTTAATATGTCTGCAGAACTCAAACCAAGGGAGATCAGAAAGAAGTGGGGTATGGAAATGAGTGACTCTTTAAGAACCACTCTAACCATTAGAATCTTAGTCGGATATCTAATCTTTGATACTATCGCAGATTTCCTGTAATTTACCCAAACTTACAAAACGTAAGTTTATTACCATCAAGGTCCCTTACATAACAACCATAAAAAGTTGGTACTCTTTGTCCAGGTTCTCCATCATCCTTTGCACCTAGTTCAATTGCTTTCTTATAAAGCGCATCAACATCGTCTGTAGTTTCGAGTGTTATCCCAACCATACTTCCATTGCCTACTGTAGCTTCTTCACCATCGTAAGGAAGAAATACCGCGAAATTTGTATCGTCACCTGGGATTGTCCAAAAGAAACTTCTATCATTAGGGCCGAAACTTTTTACATCGAGTTCTGAAAACAACTCATCGTAGAATTTTTTAGCTCTTGGAAGATCATTAGTTCCTACTGTCACATATTTTGCTATTTTACCTTTCATACTTTCTCCTTTAATTTTAATTTATTGAATTCTCCACGAGTTTTGAACTCAAGTACAGTTGCATTTATACAGTATCGTGGCATTCCGTTAGGACCATCAGGAAATACATGACCCAAATGAATATCCGAAGTCGTTGATCTGATTTCAATTCGCCTCATGCCGTAACTATTATCAGCTTTTCTATAAACTGAGTTCTTTACGGGCTTTGTGAAAGACAGCCAACCTGTTCTTGAATTAAATCTATCTCTTGTATCGAATAATGCAGCTCCACTCAATTTATCAATAAAAACTCCATCTGGAGTATTTTTAAAAATCTCATATTCTTTGCAGAATCTAGCATCAGTACCCTCATCAAAAGCAACACGATAAGCTTCGGAATTTCCTAATTTAAAAAAACCTAATGCTTTATAAAATTCTTTTGGAGAAAGGTATCCTTGATACCCAAATACTTCCTTTCCATTTTCTAGAAATAAAATTGTTGGTGTAGCCCAAGTTGGAGTTTCTATTTCTAAACCTTCTAGGTTTGTGGCTAATCTAGAACTAAGAGGTATTGTGCCTTGATAGTCATTTGAGACATCTGTTTTGAACTTCTCGCAATAAGGACAATAACCTTCAGGTTCGATTACTACAATATTCTTTCCGTTCTTTAAAGGCTCATTATCTTGCTTTTGGTCGATTACATTGGCTGCGAATCTCACTCCTGTAGAGTGATCAGGACAATATCCATTTGGATTCTTTTTTATGTAATCTTGATGATAGTTTTCAGCTTTAAAAAATTTTTGCAGAGGCTTTATAGAAGTTTTAATTTGATTGTAACCAGACTGATTTAGCAAAACCTGATATTGAGAGATTAATCGATCAATAACTTCTTTTTGAGAATTTTCTGTATAAAGAATTATAGATCTGTATTGCGTACCAATATCATTACCCTGCCTGTTGAGTTGTGTGGGGTCATGAGACTCAAGATAATGGATGATTAATTCCTCTAAAGAAATTAGATTTTTATTAAAAGTTACCTCTACTACCTCAGCATGATTTTGAGGATTAAATTTATTTTTAAATTTTGTTATTTCTCTATAAGAAGGACGAACACCTTCGCCATCAGCATAACCAGATACTGCATTCATTACTCCTGGAAGGGCTTCGTAACCTTTCTCGGCACCCCAAAAGCATCCTGAACCAAGAACAACCTTTTCTACATGCAAAGTGGCAGTAGCGTCATTGGCAAGAAGTGAGAAATTTATAAGTACAAAAAAAGAAAGGAGAAATTTCTTCATTTTTTAGAAACCCCAATTATTATTAGCTAGCCATGAGATAGAAACAATTAAAGCCATGATAGTTTGAGTAATTAATACAATCATTGTCCCTGCGGTTCCAAGAAATCTAAACATACTCGTTGCTTCAGGGCGAGTAATTCCATATGCATGAGCTATTCTTGAGATTAAAAATATATCACCTAGAACCATAATAGTAATGCTTGATGTCTGAGCAATCATTTCTAGAGCAAAAGAAAGTATCAAGAAGAAAGGAGCATTTTCAAGTAGATTCCCGTGAGCTCTAGATATTTGTAATAATCCAAAATCATCACCCAATCCAAGATTTATTTTTGATTGAGTTCGTCTTCTACCGGTTAAAGTAGCAAGAATAATTGAAAGCAGTGCTAAAGAGCCGGCGTAAAAAAGTGTAATCATGAATTTACCTCAAATTTTCTTAATAAAAATGTTATTGTATTAAAGATAAAGACATTGGGGTAGAAAATGAAATCTATATTACTTTTATTGATGGTGGTCTCACTCTGTAGTTGTGCCGTTGCAGGTCTTGTAGGAACAGCTGTTTCTACAACTGTAAAAGTTGCAGAAGTACCTTTTAAGGTTATAGGGAGTATTGTGGATGGAGACGATGATGAAGATGATGACAAGGAGAATGAAGAGGATTAGATTCCTAAAGTTTCCAAATTAATCTTATCTTTATAAATAACCACCAATCTAGAAATTGTTTCATAGTTTGAGATAGAAAAATTACACTCGCTCCTTGTCTTTTGAACTAACCAAGTATTTTTATCAGAATCTGAAATCCAGCCCTTCAACCTTTCAATTCCGGGGTTCTCTCTAATAAATTTTAGAATTGTTTTCTCATCGATAGGATGATTTATTTGCAAGACATCTGATTTAAGTTGATTATGATCTTCGTAAGGCAAACCTTTTGATTTCAGCAATAAGTTCTTAATATCAAAAATTGACTCATAGAGAATCTCCTTCTCGTCATCAACTAAATACTCAGAATTAAGTTTAGAAATTAACTCTACATCCTCTGTAGAGAATCTATTTAAATAGATTAGATCAGATTGAATAATTTGTGCTTCAACAGTTTTGGAAACAAACTTATCTGATAGTAAATCTTTTATCGTCCGTCCTTCCACTACAGTAATGGTTTGATTTAGATTATAACCAGGCCAAGTAGAGCCGTAATTAGACATCTTCACTGGAAGTGCTACTCCACTTGATTCTAATAAAACTGCATCTATATCTTGGTCCAGCATGAATTCTAATGAAGCACCTAGATCATCATTTAAATTACAACATACACAACCATTTGTTAAAGCAATTGTTAGATCATCCTGATTTAAAATTAACTGCTCATCAATATTTAGTTCTCCAAAATCATTAACTAAGACACCAATGGGCTTTTTAGTGCTTTGTAGAATATTATTTATTAAGGTCGTTTTTCCAGAACCTAAATAACCACAGATGACAGTAAGTGGAATCATTTCTAATTAATATCAAATATCTTGCCTTCAAAAACAGTAGCTTCGATATTGATGTCTTTAATCTCAATAGGGTCTATGGTGAGTGGATCTTGAGATAGAACTGTAAAATCAGCTTTCTTTCCAGATCTTATGCTGCCAATTTCATGATCTAATCCTAAAATTCTAGCTGCATTTATCGTAATCGCTTCAAGGCCTTGTTGAGGGGTTATTCTTTCTTCAGGAGACATTACCTCTTCTTTTTCGTTTATTCTATTTACAGCAACCCACATGCTCATAAGAGGCTGTGCGGGCGCCATAGTAAAATCAGAATGTAGGCCAGTCGTAACACCTTCTCTAAAACAAGAACCTATTCTTGCCATAGAAGATGCTCTTTCGTATCCAACTGAATAATTTGCGTAAATATTTGATAGTTCATACAAATAATAGGCATTTGCTGAGACATTAGCACCTAACTTTGACAACCTAAAAACTTGCTCTGGTGTCGAGAGTCCAAAATGTTCGAGTGTAAATCCGTGATTAAAGCGTGGTTTTTCAAATTGAAGTTTCTCAAGTGTGTCTATGGCCAACTCCAGACCAAGATCACCAGTAACATGCACATGAATGGCATATCCTTTATTCCAATAGATCCTAGCAATTTCTTCAAATTGTTTTGGAGTGCTCAACCACTCTCCTTGATGTCCATCTATATAGCCAGGTTCCATTAATTGAGCTACTTGAGCAAAGAAGGCACCATCAGTAAAGAGTTTGACCCGCTTGCCAAATTTCAGGTGATGAGAGTTATGTTCGTGCAATGACGCAATAAGCTCTTCACCTTTTTCCAAGCCACCTCCAGACAAACTTGTCATGGCTGTAGCATGGGCAACCAACTCCACCCTAAATGGTGTGTCTTCATTTTCATAAATTAGCTTTTGAGCATTGAGCTCATTATCAAAATTAAAAAGGCCAACTGCCATATCTGCAATTGTTGTTTGTCCTCCAAAATGGACAACTTCTTTTAATTTCATTAAACCATTAGAAAATATTTCTGGATCTAAGATAAATGGATTTAATTTTTGAATAGCAAAACCTAAGCCAAGCTCAAAAAATCTTCCTTTAACAAAATCAATTTGGGAAGCATTTTTCACGTCTTCTTCTTTGATATCAAGATAGTCTAAAGCTGCATCATTCATGCAAAGTTCATGAAAAGATCTATTCCAAACGATAACGGGTTTCCTGCTCTCTATAGAGTTAATTCTGTCTCTTGAAATTGGTCCATGCCATAACTCTTGATGACCCCATGTTATGAATAAGTCTTTATGAGTTGGATTTGTACAAGCTCTCTTGAGGGCCTCATCATATGCTTCTGGTGTTTTAGTGGCAGGTGTTGTCCCCCAGGGTAGTTTCCACTCCATAGCTGTTATAAAGAATGTAGGCAATAAAACAGCAGCCATTGAAGGGTGTAAATGTGGATCAATTAAACCAGGAACAATAATAGAATCTTTAAATTGCTCATTAATTGAATATTCATTATTAACGAGCCATGGTTGCAGCGTCTCAAGGGTTCCTGCTTCTAGTATTAAACCGTCTCTTACAGCGACAGCTTCTGCCCGTGGCATCGAAGGGTTCACTGTAATAACAGACTTAGCCTTAAAGATTTCTATCATCTTTTCAGCATAACATATCTACTAAGGAAGAATGGTAGACACGAGTGGACTCGAACCACCGACCCCCACCATGTCAAGGTGGTGCTCTAACCAGACTGAGCTACGTGTCTATCGTTGAATTCGTGCATTATATAGATATTTTGTAACCTTTTTTTACAAATTTTTGGTGGAATATACGGGATAAAAGCTAAACTTTATATTCTAAAGAGCAGCTATATAATGGAACTTTGCTAACATTCGCCGTAACATTCTTTTTGACTGCTGTGCTAATCTTCGTAAGAATCAGTTATCGCTTGATATGTAGCGACATGCAATTCGGATCTTAAGGGCCATGGCGACTCCATTAACTGGATCATGCTAACAACAACTATTTCTTCTACTGGGTCGATCCAAAAATTAGTGCCAGCAGCTCCGCCCCATGTAAACTCTCCCGCACTGCCTATATCACCGGCTTGAGCAGGATTGGTAACAATTCCGAAACCAAGCCCAAAGCCAAGACCAGAGGTATTTGCTACTCCAAATCCACCTAGTTGCATTGACGGACTAAGATGGTTTTGGGCCATATAGTTAACAGTTTTTGGACTCAAAATTCTTTTCTTGCCTAGCAACCCACCATTTCTCATAGCTTCAGCGAAATGAGCGAAATCCATTGCCGTTGAAACGAGTCCGCCACCTCCCGAGAACAAGCTAACATTCTCATAGTCCAACATCGCGACATTTTTTCTTATTCTTTGAGCTGCTCGAGGGTGGTTTGCAGGTATTTTTGAGACATCCATCAGTTCACCGTTTTGAGGGTCTATTACGTGATTTGGCAAAAATCTAGATATTTTATTTTTAGGAACTTCAAAAAAGGTGTCCTCCATACCCAAGGGCTCAAATAAGTTTTCTCTTAGATATACATCGAAAGGTTTTCCGCTGAGTCTTTGCACAACTAACCCAGTGATATCGACCGCGATCGAGTAATGATAACGAGATCCAGGTTGAAACTTCAGAGGCAACTTCGCCACCCTTAAAGCAAATTCATCTAAATCTTTAGACGCCCATATATCTGCGTCGAAATAAGCTTCGTCTACAAGATCAACTTCTGCTTCGTACCCGTATGAAAGGCCAGCTGTATGAGTTAATAACTGGTGCATTGTCATCGGCGTCTTCTGATCTTCCAATTCACCAACAGCATTGAGAACTTTAACGCCTTTGAGTTCAGGCACAAACTTACTAACCGGATCGTTAAGTAGAAATTTGCCTTGCTCATACAATTGCATTAAAGCGACAGCAGTGATTGGTTTAGTCATCGAATAAATTCGAAAAAGATCGTCTTTTTGTAGCGGCCTGTTGTCGTCAGCACCTTTCTTTCCGTGCGCTGCGTAATGTACGACTTTGCCATTTCTCATTACAAGGTTAACCATGCCAGCGACTTGATTATTTTCAATATATCTTTCGCCTAAAGCTATCATCCCCTCGAGTCTCTCAGATGACATCCCAACCTTTTCTGCTTTTATAGCTGAGAGATTTTGTATATCGGCTGCTGAGGCTTGCCCTGCAGTAATGGTTAGAAAAAACAGCGAGACGAACAGGCCTTTTTCATATCGTACCATTCTTGATATACGAAGTAAGAAGTTCATTTTCTCTTTCCTTTTTATGCTTTCCTTTTCTTTTTTCATAATTTCTTCAATAAGCCTATTCTGTTATTTTGAGACCTTTAAAAATAACTTCTATTATTTTATGTAAAGCATTTGAAGGTATCATTTTGTCTTCTTTCTTTAAATATTTCTTATCCAAATCTCTACTGAGACCTGACAAGATTATAGCCATTGCAGAAGTATCAATAGAAACTATTTCATTGGAAATTATTGCTTTTTCCAGATATTTTTTTATGACTTCAATATAGTAATTTTCATACGAGTCCATAAAATCTTTTAACCCATTGATCCTTTTAAAAGTTTTCTGTGAAACCAATAGTATTTCTCTCTGCATCTCAATTTGTTCCATTAATAAATAGATTTTAGCTATGGGTGAGTCAGTTAAATTTATTGCCTTTTCTTTATCTGCTCCAATTTTCATAAGTAAACTTTCAACTGCTAACAAAATTAATTCTTCTTTCGTAGAGGCTATCTCATATAAGTCTCTTAGAGAAACATTAAGATTAGTCGCTATTTCAGACATTGTTAGTTGCGGGGTACCGCTCTTGATTAGCCCTTCTAAGTCAGCAAGGGCTTTTTTTTGTCTGTTTGATAAAGACCTTTCTTTAGATTTTATGAATAAAGGATTATGGATCATCACTTACCCCACTATAACTTAAAGCTGATATGAACCGCTGAAAGAAAGAGCCACAATAATTTAATTTGGGGATTGTGGCTCTTAATTTAGGGGTCTAATAATTTAAATTAACAGACAGGCCATAGGTTCGAGGTGGCATGAAGATGTTCTGTAGATCATACGGGACGCCCGAACTCAGATTCTGATGCGCAACTATCAACTCATCCGTCAGATTCTCCGCATAAAGTGTATATTGCCAGCGAGACTCTCGATCCAAAAAGATAAGCCTTAGATTAGCCAAGCTGTAGGCATCTTGAGAAACACGATCCTCATTGTGAGGTCGGAAGTATACTTGATCTTGAAAGCTGTATTCTCCTCGCAAACGAGCTGTTCCCCACTCACCAACATCCATTGCGTAAGTCACACCCAGATTAGCAGACCACTCAGGCGCACCTGCTAAGCGGTTGCCTGATACATCTTCGTTCTGGGGTTGTCCGTCTGCACCAGGTTTTAAGGCTGTAAGTTCAAGCTCATCGTACGTAGCGTCTAGAAAACTAATATTGCCATCAATCGATATGCGTTCTGTTGGCCTGGCTTGAAAGCCAAGCTCGATTCCTTGGATAATCGATGAACCAGCATTGGTAACAGTATTTATTGACAAATTAGTACCAGTTCCGGCTGCTATGTTGGTAATTTGAAACACTTGCAGGTCAGTATAGTCCATTCGGAAGATGGACAAATCGACGTTAAATTTGGAATCCAGATAACTCCTCTTCAAGCCAGCTTCATAATTTGTTACCTTCTCGGCATCGAATGCGCTATCCTGCAAAGCGAAGGTGTTAACTCCACCGGCCTTAAAGCCTTTGGAGATAGTTGCATAAAACATTGAGTTGTCATCCAGATCATAAGTAACAGCTACTTTTGGCGTAAAATCAGTCCATGCGTCATCCACTGCTATTTCCGGTGGATAGAAGAAAAATTCGGGAATATATTGAGATTCAATTAGCGTTTTCTTCTCACGGCTATATCTCGCACCAAAATCCACTTTCAGCCTATCAGAAATCTCATAATTTACCTCTCCATATAGTGCATAAGCATCTGCTGTGATTTCAGGTGCCTCAAAAAACAGCTGGTAGCCTCCAAATTGTCCAGGTACAGGCATATAAATATGGCTATCGGATTCCTGCTCAAAATAAAAGGCGCCTAGAATCCATTGGAGTGATCCGGTTCCAATCGAAGCTAAGTTGAATTCCTGGCTCATCTGGTCAGAATTTACAACAAATTCTCTAAAGTAAGCGCCATTATAATCTGTATAGTCGACGTCATAAGACCCTAAATAAGACATTGACCTATATGCTGTTAGCGAGGTTAGTGTTGCGTTCTCAAAATCCCACGCCAGACGTAAAGATGCACCCTCTGTTTCTATTTCCTGAAAGGTATCTGCATCATGGGCTACTAAGCGCTGATCAGCACTCAGGGCCGTCGGAAGAAACCCACCAAAGGCTTCACCCCCGGCGGGAACACTAGGATCAAATCGCTCAGTGTGCGCAACTTGAACGCCATCATCCTTGTTTAGATCGAATACAAGATCAGCTGAAAAATTCTCTTTGCCTACAAATTTCAGTTTTGCTCGAATAGAAGCCACGTCAGCATTATCGTAACGCTCACCATTGTAAAGATTTTGCGTAAAACCATCATGAGCCTTCAATTTAACGGCAACACGGCCAAGAATATTGTTGTCTACAAGGGGTCCACTCAAGAAGCCTTCAAACTGACCGAGATTGTAGTTACCAATAGTTGTCTTGAAACCTCCTTCAAAAGCCTCTGTAGGCGCTCTGGTAATAATATTAATAGCACCTCCAGTTGCATTTCGTCCATAAAGTGTACCTTGTGGACCACGCAATACTTCAACACGCTCTAAATCAAAATAGCCACGAGACTGATCAAAACGACTTCCGAGATATACCCCGTCAAGATGCAACGCAGCTCCACCTTCAGCACCTTCAGAAAGTTGCTGATTACCAATACCACGAATAGAAACGAGTGCTTTTCCTTGATATTCGCCAATTCTTAAGCCAGCAGCCTGATACTGCAGGTCATTAATGTTCTGCACCCCTCTTTCAGATAACTGCTCAGAGTTGAAAGCTTCTATCGACATCGGTAAATCTCGCAGTGATGCAGATCGTTTTGTTGCAGTCACAATTATCTCATCGATCTCAGTATTACTCCCATTAGTAGTTGAGTCATCTGCTGCTAATGTACTTATGCTAGAAGTGATAAATATAGCAATAGCAATGGCTGCTGTACCCAAAGATTTTTGCATTGATGTTTTGATTATAAGAGTTGGCTCGGACTGTTCTCCGGACTGTGATAAGACGGCTGGAAGTTTCTGTACGTCTATATCTAAATACTTTGCTGTTTTGAATTGATTGGTTGGTTGATTATCCATGTACTCTCCCCTTTTTAACTTTTTGGTAATATTATTATCAAAACATTACCATAAGAAAACTTTTAAGACAACACACTCAACAAGACACTAGTCCAAGGGAGATTTAAAAGAATGACAAGATTAGTTCACCATCAAATGATTATCTTTAAAAGATAAGGGATAAAAAGAAAGGAAAAACTTCGTTAGCAAATAATTTTACTGGGCAATTACGGGGCATTTATAATTAACCATCACCCTACTTTTACTCTATTATATTTTTTGAAGTGGCTACTAGAAAATGCTCAAGCTTAAATATTTGATTCTCAGATAAAGTCCTTCCAACCGGGCCAAAGTACAATGAGTTAAGGTCCTCCAAAGTTAAGTTTTCTTCTATTGAATAACCATTTTGCAAAAGTAAACTTTCTATTTCCTCGAGTGTATAAAATGATATCCAAGGCTCGCCAACTTTGGCTGATAAGCTTTTAATCAAATTAACTTTTTTTTCAGGGTTTGGATAACCTTTCCCAAAACAAGCTTTAGGACATTTA
The DNA here is from genome assembly GCA_913031395.1 of uncultured Gammaproteobacteria bacterium. GTDB lineage: Bacteria > Pseudomonadota > Gammaproteobacteria > Magnimaribacterales > Magnimaribacteraceae > Magnimaribacter. Next base: position 357 of record CAJWDT010000016.1, on the reverse strand, counting down.
TCTAAAAGCTCATCAACATAAGACATAAAGAAAATTGAATTGGTGTCTTTTGTAAGCGAAGCCAGTTCTTTAATTGTAGAGCTCACTGCCTCTTTGGTGATGTACTGAGAAACTCCTTCAAGTGTAAAAATGGTGGACTTTTTTTGATCTAATCCAGCGCCAATAAGTTGCTCTGTTAAGGACTGATAAGAGAAATCAATATTCACATAAGTGACATTTTCTGAATTAGGTAATTCTTTAGGAAGTTTGGCTAATTTATTATCTGAAACTTCAGGCTGATCCACCTCAAAAATTTTCATAGATGACGGGAGCTTAAGTCTATGTGCTCGAGAATCATATCCGGCTCCTAGAATGACG
>CAJWDT010000015.1 GCA_913031395.1 uncultured Gammaproteobacteria bacterium | reverse complement strand
CCACACAGCTGATCCCTGTTTGTACCGTACTAAAAGATCTATCGAGAATTAATAGGGAAACGAACACACCTCCAAACGACAAGAGAATTGCAGACAAAACGATATTAGCTTGATAAAAACTATTAAACTGAGCAACAAGCACTATGAGCATTACAAAGAGCATGGCAATGAAACCAAGCACTAAGTAATTAGCAGCTTCCTGATTGTACTTATCAAATCCATCATAGCCGATCGTAACACCTTTACCTAAATCTGCAGTTTCGAGCCAATCTTTTACTTTTTGAATTTGGACAGAAGGTATGGCACCTTCAACAGTTCTTGCAGATATATTATGAACTCTTTTACCACCTTTTCTGCTGATACTCTTGGTGGCCGGTTGAATGTTTGTTTCAACAAAGCTACTGACCGGAACTAATCCTTTCAAAGTTTGCACATTTAGACTTTCTAGTTGATCTATATTTCTTTCAGATTTTGGAAAACGCACCCTTATATCAACCTCTCTATCAAGGTTAAGAGGTCTGTATTCACCGACCTTAATGCCATTTGTAACCATCTGGACTGATGCACCAACATCACTTAAACCAGCTCCATATTGAGCAGCCTTTGTTCTATTGATCTCTAATTCCCATTCTATTCCTCTAGTTACTGTTGTATCTTCAATGTCTATGAAGCTACCTAAGCTTTCAACGTAAGCTCTTATTTTTCTAATAGCCGCAATGAGAGCTTGTTCGTTATCACCACTTACGTTCAACTGCAATGGCTTACCTATAGGGGGCCCGCCTTGCTCTGCTTCTACTTGAACAATATAACCTGAGGAATCGTCTAATCTTTCTCGAAGAACATCCATTATCTCAAAACCATTCAAGTCTGAGACAGCTTGATCTTCGCCATAAAAATCAATAAACATACCTCCAACTCTATCCGGAGAACCTGACCCACGACCCAAGCCTCTGCTGCCTCCAGAATTAGACCAAACTGATAAGTTTTCTATTTCCTTAACATCTATTATTTTCTGTTCGGCATCTACTGCTATATCTCTTATTTCATCTACAGCTAGATTACCTCTTGCAAGGATATCAACATCTGCAAATTGAGGAGCAACTTGAGGGAAATAGACAATGCCTTTGCCATGTTGTGTCCATAATCCTATACATAGAATAATTGCTCCCAAAATTATAGAAATTGTTTGACCGGGTGTATTTAGATAATGGCTAATTTTTCTGGCATAAGCTCCTGAAGCACCAGTTAAACTCAACGGATCAGAAGACTCAAGCAATCTTGTATTGTTAACCTCCTCTTCGGACTGTTTAGCTAAACCACCAAACATTGCGCCTAAGATTGGGGCAAAAACAAGTGAATAAAGGAGTGATCCAACCAGAACACAAAATACTGTTATCGGCATATCTCTGATAAAAGCGCCAAAACCAGGCATAAACATAAGAGGGGTAAACGCAATTAGTGTTGTAGTTGTAGAAGATAGAACAGGCCAAAACATTCTTGTAGCGGCTGCTGTATATGCCTCTACTCTGTTCATTCCTTCAGCTAATTTACGATCAGCATACTCAGTTACAACTATAGAACCATCGATAGTCATTCCCATGGAAATGAGCATTCCAAACATGACCATAAAATTGAATTCTTTGCCTAGTACAAGAAGGACTAAAAGGGCAAAGAGATATGAAAAAGGAATAGCCATACCTACCAACATCGAGGTTCTAAAACCTAATGCAGCTAAAACAACAATCATTACTAACGCTATTGAAGTTAGAACATTTCCCTGCAATTCAGAAATCATTTGAAGGGCAAACTCAGAATCATCGCGCACGAAATTAACATCTACACCTACTGGGAAGCCTTTGATTTCCTCTTCTACCATTTCTCTGATGTCAGTCACAGTATCGATAATATTCGTTCCTATTCTTTTCTTAACATCTATCGATAGAGATTGTTGGCCGTTTATTCTTGAATATCCACCTCTATCTTTAAAAGTCAAACTAACGTCAGCTACGTCTTTGAGCGTTACAACGGAGTTACCAGAAACCTTGATAGGAAGAGTTTCAATATCTTCTAAACTTGAAAATACACTTGGTACATTAACAGCGAATCTACCTGTACCCGTATCTTGGAAACCTGCAGGAATAACTCGATTGTTATTAGAAACAGCTTGATACAGCTGATTCATGGATATTCCGTATGACTCTAACTTACTTTTATCAACTATGGCTTCTATCAAATCCTCTGGGACACCGTTAAGTTCTGCTTCGAGAACATTGGGATGAGTCTCTATTAAATCTTGTAATTCTTGAGTTAAATTTACTAGAACTCTTTGGGGAAGAACTGAACTTGCTACGCTTACTGTAAGTACAGGATCGTCTGTCGAAGTGAATTCTCTTATAGTTGGTTCTCTGGCATCAAGAGGCAATTCAGCTCGAGCTTCATCTACTTTTACCCTAACATCATATAACGCTTCATCTATATCAACATCTTGATCAAATTCTACGACCACAGCAGCGTAACCTGTTGCAGCTGTTGATCTTATGTCTATAACTCCGGAAATTGTTCTCAAAGCATCTTCAAGAGGTTTTGCCAGTAATCTTTCAGAGTCCTCAGGAGAGACACCCTCGAATCCAACACCGATATAGGCTCCAGGAAAGCTGACTTGGGGTTCGGTAGCTTTTGGTAATGTATTTAATGAGAATATTCCAGCGAGAGCGAGAAGTACTAGAATACTTAGAGAAGTTCTACTTTTTTTGATAGCTCCTGTTATAAAATTTTTCATGCATCAGGGGAGTAAGTTTCTTTGACGTTAACAGTTTGACCTTGAAAGACGTATTCTTGACCGAGGGTTATTATTCTTGCTTCTTTGCCCAATCCTGAAACCCACATTCCATTGTTAGTATCTTCGAGTATTTTGATTTCTTTGAATTCGACTTTATTTTCTGCAGTTACAGTTCTAACACCTAGTTTGCCTTGATCATTTAGAGACAAAATGGCGGGCGATATTATGTGAGCTAGTTCTTCTTTACCTTTAATATATATTTCAGCAGAAACTCCGTCCCTAATAGTTCTATCTTTGTTATCGACACTAATCTCGACTCTAAAAGTTCGGGTATTTTGATCGGCAGAAGAAGCAATAAAAGTTACTTCACCTGAAATCATTCTTCCAGATATTAATTTTGCATTCGCCTCTGAACCTAATTGAATTTGAGCTATGTCCTTTTCTGCAATGTCTGCTACAAGTAACATTGGATCAGGATCGATTAACGAAGCGCAAATAGCTCCTGTATTAAGGAAATCACCTTCATCAACTTTTAAGCTTTCGAGATAACCTGAAAAAGGGGCTACAATTTTTGGATACGCTTCTCTTCCTGCAATGTATAACTGACATATTAAATCCCCTTCATTTACATAATCTCCTTGTTGAGCTGGTCTCGCAATTACTCTACCGCTTACTTCAGCCCTTACATGGACAAATTTATCAGCTTCAGTAAAGCCACTCGATTTAAAAACCTTAGATTTATTGCTAGCTTGACTGTTAAGAATGGTCACGGATGACAAGGTATTTAAACCTGAGTCATTTTTTTCGAAAGTTTTTTCTTCAACTAAACTTCCTGAGACCATCCAAATGACTAGAAAGGATGAGAGGATTGCTGCTGTTTTATAAGTTTGTTTTATTTTCATAAGTTCATTTAGGTGTTATACATAACTATAACACTAAAATAGTCATTACGAAACTAAATTTGATGCTTTTCTTTTAGCTTTTTAAGATTTTCTTGAATAGTTTTACTGTCTAATTGCTTAGCAGTGGTTTGATTGTCTTCTTGAATTTTCCAACTAGATTCAATTCTCCTATCGATTTGTTGAGAAATTTGAGGTGTTTGACCTTTATTAGTTTTTTCCCAGTGAAACTTAACATGCTGCAGGAATTTACTATTCCAAGAAGAAAGAGATTGACCTGCATCCTTCCAATACATGATAAATTCAGGTTTAGCATGCTCTGCAAACTCTCTAGGAATATCGGTGAGTTCAAGAATATCAAAGAAATCTTCATTAGGGTTCCATTCTGAAGTCATTTTTGATGGTAAGTTATCATTCTCTTTAATATCTTTAAACCTACCCCATTGTCTTCTTATATGAGATATAAATTTACTGTTCCATATATCGGATTCCTCTTTTCTCTCACCCCAGTAAAGAATAAATTCAGGTATCTCTTTATCAATAAATTCTTCATTTATACCAGATCTAATAAGAATATCTTTCGCATCTTTATCTGGAAACCAATCTTTCGAAATAGGCCTGATTTTCTTTTTCTTGCTATCTTCTGCCTGTTTAAAACGCCATTTTTTAATGACGAACCTTAGAAATTTTATTCCCCAGTTATTTCCTGTTTGATGCCGTTCTTCATTTAATTTTTTAAAATCATCAATTTGTAAATTGGCAAAATCTTCAGGGATACCATACTCATTAATTTGATCCAAAACTTCTTTATCTGGTATCCATTTATTTTCTTTATTTGATTCTGTTTTTTGCTTTAAATTGTTATATGTGAAACTAATTGAGTCTTTGTGAATTGCTTTACTAACTAGTCCAATCTTTATTAAGCTTTCAAGTAGTTCGATAATTCTTTCTCTATTCCAAAAGTTAAGCTCATTTGTTATCTGCTCTAACGTTATGGGGTTAATATCGGTTTTCGAATTTTTCAAAAACTCTACTAATACTGCTTCCTCTAAACCGATAGTGAAAGCTATTTCTTTTGAAAAGGATATTTTTGGATCGGTCATGTCTCTGATTTCTAGATTAATTTAATATTGCAATCTAGACAATCAAAAGAAGGTTAATTATTTCTTTGGCTAACTGCATCTGCTAGTTGATGCAGGCAATCTTTTGTGTCTTGCCAATTAATACAAGCGTCTGTGATACTTTTTCCATAAACCAATTGAGATAAATCATCAGCTTTTTGGTTGCCTTCTTCAAGATTACTCTCAATCATCACTCCTGTAATTCTATCTTCACCTTTAATAATTTGATTGGCTACATCTTGACAAACATCTATCTGTTTTTTGTGTTGTTTACTGCTATTGCCGTGACTCATATCAATCATGATTGTATCTTCTAGATTGTTCTTTTTGAGCATCTCTGCAGTTTCTTCGATATATTGGCTCTGGTAGTTAGGCTCTGTTCCGCCTCTTAAAATTACATGACAATCTTTATTGCCTGAAGAAGAAAATATAGCAGCTTTTCCATCTTTAGTGACAGATAAGAACTTATGAGGGTGAAAAGCTGAACCAATGGCATCTGCAGCAACTTGGATTCCTCCGTTCGTTGCATTTTTGAATCCGATTGGACAGGAAGATCCTGATGCTAGTTCCCTATGAACCTGACTTTCGGTTGTTCTTGCTCCTATAGCGCCCCAAGATATTAAATCAGCAAGATATTGAGGTGTAATCACATCTAAAAATTCAGTACCCGCCGGCATTCCCAGATCATTGATATTTCTTAGTAACTGCCTGGAAGTTGATAGTCCCTTATCGATATTAAAAGAATTATCTAAATCAGGATCATTGATGAGACCCTTCCAACCAACAGTTGTTCTGGGCTTTTCAAAATACACTCTCATAATGATGAGAAGATGATCTTGTAGATCATTTTTTTCTTTTAATAGTAGATTTGCGTACTCCATTGCAGCATCAGTATCATGAATCGAGCATGGTCCAACTACTACTGCTAGCCTTTTATCTTTTTTAAAAAGGATTTCTGAAAATGCCTTTCTAGCATTGAAGACAGTTTCAGAAGATTTTTCTGAAATTGGCTGCTCAGCCATTAGAGTGGAAGCAGAGATTACCTCTTGCCTACCTGATATTCTTAAGTCACTTGTCTTTTGCATAATAAAAATCTAAACGGACCAGCATTCTACATACATTCTAAACAGATTAAAGGGCGAAAGTGTTAATATATGTTTTTCAAAAAAATGCCTTTAGAAAAATCTTAATAAAATTATTAACCGCTCTCACATATGAAGCAAAAAAAAATTACTATAGGAATTATTCAAGAGAACCCCGTTGTTGGTGATATCGATGGAAATCTCAGACTAGCAATAGAATCTATTGAGGCTCTTCATTCTCAAAATGGATTTCATGATATCTATTTATTTACTGAGATGTTTATTACAGGATACCCTCCTGAAGACTTAATCCTTAGGGATGATTTACTCAATTCTGCTTATGCTGCCATAAAGGAGTTGGGCCGTCTTAAACCAGAAAGTTACATCGTTGTTGGATATCCGAAAAAGGAAGGAGATGCAATTTATAACTGCGCTGGCGTGCTTCATAATAATTCCATCATTCTAGAGTATAAGAAACAAGAGCTGCCAAACTACGAGGTTTTTGATGAAAAAAGATATTTTAAAGCTGGAGATGGCGTAGGTATCTTTGAAGTTAATAACATGAAAGTTGCTCTCACGGTATGCGAAGACATATGGCACAACCATGCAATTGAGCAAGCAAATAAAAATGGAGCAGACTTAATCTTAAACATTAATGCATCCCCGTTTCATCTTCAAAAAATTTCTGAGCGAAAAGACCTTATTTCGAAACACGCCTCTAATTACTCACTCCCTATTGTCTATGCTAATCAAGTCGGCGGCCAAGATGAACTTGTTTTTGACGGTACTTCGATGGTTATGGATTCAAAAGGTGAACAAGTTTTGCAACTTGAGAAGTTTAGAGAGGATAGAAGAACAGTAGAATTCATTTCTGAAAATGATTCCCCTTTATTTATTGCCAACCATGAAAGTATTCCTGCTGAAGATGAAATTGCAGATGTTTATCATGCTCTTGTTTTGGGTGCGAAAGACTACATTCTTAAAAATAAATTTCCAGGTGTTCTTATAGGGTCCTCTGGTGGAATAGATTCTGCTCTTACGGCAGCTATTGCCGCTGATGCACTAGGTTCCGAAAGGGTAAGAACTTTTATGATGCCATTTAAGTTTACTTCAGACATGAGCGTTGAGGACGCTCATAAATTGGCCACCAATCTTGGAATTAAACATTCTGTAATTCCAATAGGAGATATCTATAAATCTTTTTACACGAGTTTAGAAGAGGATTTTAAAGGTCAAGACCCGGACATTACTGAAGAAAATCTTCAGTCTAGATGTCGTGGTGTTTTGTTGATGGCTTTATCAAATAAATCTGGTGAGTTGGTCTTAACGACCGGAAATAAAAGTGAAACGGCAGTTGGATATTCAACCCTTTATGGCGACACTGCAGGAGGTTTCGGAGTTTTAAAGGATGTTCCAAAGACGTTGGTGTATCAACTTTCTAGGTATAGAAATACTGTCTCTCAAGTCATTCCAGAAAGAATTATTGATCGCCCACCATCAGCTGAACTTGCACCAGATCAACAAGACAGCGATAGTTTGCCCGATTATAGTGTCCTGGATAAGATCATTGAACTCTACGTTGAACAAGATAAAAGTAGTACTGAGATTGCTGATTTAGGGTTTGATGAAATCACTGTGAAGCGAGTTATTCGCTTGATAGACATAAGTGAATACAAAAGACGTCAAGCTCCGTTAGGTGTAAAGATAACCTCAAGAGGGTTTGGAAAAGATCGTCGTTACCCAATTACAAATAGATATTCCCAGTAAATAATTTACTGGTTTTAGGTTATTTGTTAATTCTTAAACAATTTATTCTTGATTAAAATCATATGATTTCTGCTAATTGGCCATTTAGTCCTAAGAAATTTCCTTTTTTTTATGGTTGGGTAGTGTGGGGTTTTAGCACTTTGGGCATTTTGTTTAGTATTCCAGGCCAGACAATGGGCTTAGCTGTGTTTACAGATTCTTTTATTGAAGTTTTAGGCCTCTCTAGAACTGAATTATCTTTAGCCTATCTAATTGGTACAGTAGGCTCATCATTATTTTTAGCAAGGGCAGGAAGGTGGTATGACATTTTTGGAGGCCGCACTATGATCACCATTGCCTCAGTAGCTCTTTCTTTGATGATTATATATGTCAGTTATGTGGATATCCTCAGTGCAAGTTTAGGCGGGTCAGTATGGTTAAGCTTTACTCTCATAATGATCGGTTATTTTGGTGTTAGATTTTTTGGTCAAGGAGTCTTAACAAGCTGTTCTAGAAACGTTCTCCTGCTTTGGTTCATCAAAAAAAGAGGATTAGTTGGCGGCATGAGAAACGTATTTGTTAGTTTAGGTTTTTCTATAGCACCACTAATCTTAGCTTCTCTAATCTCTTTTTATGGCTGGAGAGAATCTTTATGGATACTTGCTTTTCTTGGAGGAATAATTTTCTCGCTGTTAGCTTTTATATTCATTCGGGATAATCCTGAATCTTGTGGCCTTAAGGCAGATGGTCTTGATCTGGAATCTAATGTAAAAGTTGATGCAGAGACAGAAAGTAAAACGCTAGCAGAGGTCAAGCGAAGTCCTATTTTTTGGATCTACTCTCTCAGTTTAAGCATGCATGCTTTATTTGGTACTGCGCTTGTATTTCATATTATTTCTATATTTGAGGAAGTAGGAAAAAGCAAAGCAGAAGCATTTAGTTATTTTATACCTGCAGCAATTTTCTCAACTACATCAAACCTTTTGGCTAGTTGGGCTTCTGACAAAATGAACTTAAAACCTATCTTAATTGCTATGTTGTTATCTTTTTGTCTAGGATCTCTAGGCTTTATCAATCTTCAAAAAGATTGGGGATTTTGGCTTTTGGCTTTAGGTTTTGGAATTGGGGGAGGTTTATGGGGTGTATTGTCTAATCTGACTTTCATAAGGTTTTTTGGACCTAGACATTTAGGTGAAATAAGCGGCTTTAGTTCCTCATTAACTGTTTTTGCAAGCGCCATAGGGCCAGCAGCTTTTAGTTTAGGCTATGATTTTTTTGGGAATTATGCAGCTCCTGCAAAGATATGTTTAGGTTTTTTAATAGCATTAACACTTACTTCAGTTTTTTTAGATCACAAAGAATCAAAAAAAAAATTATTGGTCAGTATTAGCTAATGTCGATAATTGTGTGTTTTTTTACTTAGTAGCTATAATACAAGACCAATAGAAGGACTATTGGAATAATGGTTAATACTAAAACCAAATCTCCTCAAGAATCTGAGGAACATTCAACTCCACCTCGTCAAGAGGAGATGTTCTTAGCGACAGTAAAAGGCAAAGAAACCATACTCCCTGAAGATTTATATGTTCCCCCTAATGCTTTAGAAGTTTTATTAGATAGTTTTGCAGGACCACTTGATTTTCTTTTATATCTGATCAGGAAACAAAACTTAGACATATTAGACATCAATGTTGCAAAAATTACAGAGCAATACACTGCCTATATAGAATTGATGGACTCTATGCAGGTTGAACTCGCTGGAGATTATTTAGTAATGGCAGCTTATCTAGCCGAATTAAAATCAAGAATGCTATTACCTAGACCCGAAGAGCAAGCTGAAGAAGAAGATCCTAGAGCAGAACTAATTAAACGCCTTCAAGAATATCAACGTTACAAGGAAGCTGCCGAAAGAATAGACACTATCCCCAGATTAGATAGAGAAATATTTGCAGCTCACGCAAAATTACCTGAATTTTCAACAGAAATGCCGCTTATTGATGTTCCCCTTGAGGAACTTACCATTGCTCTTTCAGAAGTTATGAGAAGGGCCGAACAATCGCAAGCTCATCTTATAAACTTTGAAGAGCTATCTACACGAGAGAGAATGAGCCAGATTCTTGAGAGAATGAAAACGGAATCATTCATAGAGTTCACCTCATTATTTAACTCAAAAGAGGGAAAAATAGGCGTTGTGGTAACATTTCTAGCTATATTAGAATTATTAAAAGATTCTCTAATAGAAATTGTTCAATCTGAGGAGTTTGGTCCAATACATATTAAAGGAATTGAAGAGGTGCATTAATGGAAAATAAACTTAGTGAAATTTTAGAAGCCTTACTCTTGTCTGCATCAAGACCAATAAGCATAGACGATATGTCTAAGGTATTTGAAGATCCCAAGCCATCAAAAGATGAGATAAGAAATGCTTTAAATGAGATAGATGAAAATTGTACAGAACGAGGTATAGAGCTTAAAAGAATTGCCAGTGGCTACAGGCTTCAAGTTAAACAATCTTTATCAGATTATGTAGCTAAGTTATGGGAAGAAAAACCTCAGAGGTTTTCAAAAGCCACACTCGAAACGCTATCTTTGATCGCTTATAAGCAACCTATCACGAGAGGTGAGATTGAAGAGATAAGAGGGGTTACGGTTGGTACGCAATTAATGAGAGGTCTAATGGAGAGAGGCTGGGTAAAAATTGTTGGACAAAGAGATGTGCCAGGAAGACCTTCCCTATATTCCACCACAAAAGAATTTTTAGACTACTTTGGATTGCAACACCTTAGGGAGTTACCCGAACTTCCAGCATTACCTGATCTTCAATCTATTGAATTAGAACTACCTATCGAAGATCCAGAACTATCAGAAGAGAGTTCTCAAACTTTAAATTAAGTTTTGAAAACTAGAATCCACAAAGTCCTCGCTGACCATGGAGTGGGTTCAAGAAGAGGAATAGAATCCCTCATAAGACAAAAAAAAGTCTTGGTTAACGGTTCTTTAGCAACAATTGGTCAGTTAGTATCAGAAAGAGATATATTCCAAGTTGAAGGCAAGACAATTAAGCTTTCAAAAAAAGATCCTACCCAAAAAAGAATCTTGATGTATAACAAGAAAGTGGGCGAGATATCCTCAAGAAATGATCCAGATCATAAAAATACTATTTTTGATTCATTGCCCAGACTCAGATCTGGTAGATGGGTTTCAATTGGTAGATTAGATATTAATACATCAGGATTAATTCTTTTTACTAATGACGGAGCTTTAGCAAATAAATTAATGCATCCTTCTTCTAATATAGAAAGGGAATATGTTGCAAGAGTGCATGGAAATGTTACTGATAACATTATTGAAAACCTTGTTGAGGGAGTAGATCTGGAAGATGGATTTGCTAAATTCACAGATGTTCAAGGTGGAAGAAAGGGTAATACAAATCAATGGTTCGCTATGGTAATAATGGAAGGAAGAACCAGAGAAGTAAGGAGACTATGGGAAAGCCAGGGCTTAGAAATTTCTAGATTAAAGAGGGTGAGGTACGGGAATCTATTTTTACCTGCGCATTTAAAGCAAGGCGCCTTTAAGGAGTTAACAAAAGGCGAAGTTAACGCTATTGAGCGTCTATAGATTGCCCATTTATACCTACACTAAGATCACTCATCAGATATAAATAGTTTTGCATAATTTCTAAAGCCAAGGGATTTACTTCAGGTTTTTCTGCTGGATAAGCAAGTTCTCTCATTTTTGTACGAACAGGACCGGGATTAATGCAATTTACTCTTATATTGGAAGTATTCTGGAGCTCTTCAGAAAATATTTGCATCATACCTTCAGTTGCAAATTTACTTATCGAATAAGCGCCCCAATAAGCCCTACCTTTTCTTCCAACCCCAGACGAAGTGAATAAAATTGAGCCATTTGATGATTTTTTGAGAAGTGGAATTAAATTTTTAGTTATAAGAAAACTAGCATTTAGATTGACTTGTAAGACATTGCTCCAACTTGAAAAATTATATTGTTCAAGAGGTTTTTTTTCTCCAAGAATGCCCGCGTTATTTATAAGACCATCTACTATTGAATGCTCTTCTTTGATGGCTTCAGAAATTTTTACAAACTCCCGTTCTTGCACTTTCTCAAAATCTATAGGCTGTATGGAAATATTCCTAGAATTATCAGAGTTAATTTCATCATACAAAGACTCCAATTTAGCCTGATCTTTACTTAGTAGAATTAAATTGGATCCACAGTTAGATAGACTTTTGGCTGTCTGTCTTCCTATTCCGGAACCTGCTCCAGTTATAACTATTGTTTTGCCTTTTAGAATATCAATGGGGAAATGGAGATTTTCTAACTCAAGTTTCACGATTTGATTATCTTTAAAATATCTATCGGCTGATTAAAATTATAGTCAGCACCCCAATTATCAATGTGATCATTAGTGGGGACATATCCATATCCTGCAGCTCCAGTTGTCATACCAGCACTTTTCCCTGCTTGTATATCTATCTGGTGGTCACCGATATAGATACTTTCTGAAGCTAAAACACTTGATATCTCAAGAGCACGAATTAATCCACTAGGATCTGGTTTTCTTGCATTGACATCGTCTGGACAAATTAAAAAAGGAGTTTGGAAAAGTGATAATTTCTGATCAACAATACCTTCAGCAAATCTCCTTGGCTTATTTGTCATTATTCCCCATTTTATTTTGTTTTCATTAAGACAGTTCAAGACATCTTCAATACCATCAAAAAGTCTTGTTTCGTCTAAACAACACTCTTCATAAATATCTAATAACTCTTGCCTATAAATTTCAACTTGATCAGGAGATTCGTTTTCAGCACTAAGAGCATAAGTTGCAAGACTCCCTGCACCTTGAGAGACTCTAGATCTGACTTCATTAAAGTCGGCCTCCTCTAAATTATATTTTTCTCTAAGAATGTTTACAGCTTTCAAAAAATCATAAGCTGTATCTAGCAAGGTTCCATCCAAATCAAATGTAAATAATTCTATCTTCAACCTTCTTCCTTCTTAGCATGAACCATATAATTGACCTGAATATCTTTTCCTAGCCAGTAATTATCAGTTATCGGGTTATAGCTCAATCCAATAGTTTCCTTTGTTGTTAAGCCTGAGTTTCTTATCCAACCTGCTAATTCAGAAGGTTTAATAAACTTCTCATAATCGTGAGTGCCTTTTGGAAGGAGATTGAGAATATACTCGGCTCCAATTACTGCAAATAAATAAGATTTAGGATTTCTATTGATTGTAGAAAAGAAAATATCTCCATCGTCTTTTAGTAAATGAGAGCAACTTTTAATAATTGCCATAGGTGAAGGAACATGCTCCAACATTTCAAGACATGTTATTACGTCAAACTTCTCATTAGTACTGTCAGTAATGAATTCTTCAATAGTATTTTGTATATAGGTCACATTGCTATTAATAGATTTAGCGTGAGATTTTGCAATTCCAATAGTATTCGGTGAGGCATCTATTCCTGTGACTTCTCCTCCAAGATGAGCCATAGCTTCAGCTAGAATTCCTCCTCCACAGCCTACGTCGAGAATTTTTTTCCCTTTCAGAAAAGATCTTTCTTCAATGAAGTTTACACGCAACGGATTTATTTGATGAAGAGGTTTAAATTCTCCAGTCGCATCCCACCACTTAGAGGCCAAGTCATCAAATTTATTAACTTCATCTTGATCTAAATTTTCTATTTTCATATTCTTATTTTTTCTTTAAACTGATCTTTACTAAATTCCTTTTTAAAACACTATGCAAATATTCTTTCCAAAAGAAGAGGCACATGAAATACGTGCAACCATTTTACCTGAAGTAGCTAAAAAATTTATTGATTTAGGTATTGATGTATCTTGTGAATCGGGACTAGGAGATAGTGTTTTTGTATCAGATGATTTATATGCAAATACTGGCGCTACAATTTGTACTGATAGAGCAGCAGGTTTTAATAACGCAGACATAGTTTGTAAAATAAATAAACCTAATAAAGAAGAGATTCAGTTTTTAAAAAAAGATTCAATATACATAAGCTTCTTAGATCCGTTTAATGAAAAAGATCTAGTAACTGATTTAGCCTCTGCAGAAATAACCTCTATAAGTATGGAATTAGTTCCTAGAATTACAAGAGCTCAAAAAATGGATGCATTAAGTTCTCAAGCAAACCTAGGGGGTTATTCTGCCGTTATAGAAGCTTCAAGAACACTTTCAAAATCTTTTCCAATGATGATGACGGCTGCCGGAACTATATCCCCAGCGAGAGTATTTGTTGTTGGTGTTGGAGTAGCAGGTTTGCAAGCTATTGCCACTGCTAAGAGACTTGGCGCACGTGTAGAAGCATTTGATACAAGGCCAGTAGTAGAGGAACAAGTGAAATCTTTAGGTGCGAAATTTGTGAAGATTGATATAGGAGAAACAGAGGAGACCGATCAAGGTTATGCAAAAGAATTAACAGCTGAGCAAATAAAAATGCAACAGGAAGGTATGAAGAAAATATGCTCTCAATCAGATGTAATCATTACTACCGCTCAAGTTTTTGGTAGGCCAGCTCCAAAGATAATTACACAAGATATGGTTGAAGCAATGCAACCAGGAAGTGTTATTGTTGATATGGCAGTTTCTACTGGAGGAAATGTAGAAGGGTCTAAAAATGATGAATATGTATTTCATCAAGGTGTAACAATTATCGGTATGTCTAATTTACCGGGCGAGGTTGCAAAAGACGCATCTCAAGTTTTTGGATCCAATCTTTACAACATGATTGAAGAGTTTTGGGATAAAGAAAATAAAGTTATAAACTTCGATTTAGAAGACGAGATACTTAGTGGCTGTGTTATCACCCATCAAGGCAATATAGTTAACGAATCAATAAAATAAATTAATACTATGGAAAGTCAGATCATCCTTTTAATATTCATATTAGTTCTATCTATTTTTTTAGGAGTGGAGCTAATAACCAAAGTACCTTCTACTTTGCATACTCCCTTGATGTCCGGTGCTAATGCAATATCTGGTATCACTTTAGTAGGAGCTCTTTTGTCCTCTGGATCATCAGAAGCAATCACTATAGCTCTAGGAACGGCAGCAGTATTTTTTGCGTCAATAAATGTTGTTGGAGGTTACTTGGTAACGAATAGAATGCTCTCAATGTTTAAGAAGAAATAGTCATGGATATTACAATTTTAGTCAATCTCTCCTATATAGCGGCTTCTATTTTATTCATTGTAGGGCTTAAGATGCTTGGTTCGCCCGATACAGCAAGAAAAGGTAATTTTCTATCTTCTTCAGGAATGCTGTTAGCTGTGCTGATAACACTGTTAGATCAAAATATTGTTGATTATAAGTATATTGCAGGAGCTTTGGTTGCTGGAAGTATTGTTGGTTATTTTGCTGCTACCAAAGTAAAAATGACATCTATGCCTGAAATGGTAGCTATCTTTAATGGATTTGGTGGAATAGCTAGTTTGTTAGTCGGTTCAGCCGAATATGTATCAGGAACATTTGATAATCCAGCCTTCTTAGGGGCAATATTTTTAACTGTACTCATAGGTGGAGTGACTTTTACTGGCAGCATTGTAGCTTATGGAAAATTATCTGAAGTTATTTCCGGTAGACCTTTTCTTTATAAAGGTCAGCAGTTTGTCAATGGACTCCTTGTCTTATCTGTCCTAGCAGTAGGTGCAAACATGCTTTTTATTCAGGGATTTATTTCAGCTGAACAAACCCTTATTCTTCTTTTAGCTTTGGCCTTTCTGCTAGGCATCTTATTTGTAGTTCCTATTGGTGGAGCAGATATGCCAGTAGTTATTGCACTTCTTAATAGTTTTTCTGGTTTAGCGGCTTGTGCGGCTGGTTTTGTCATACTTAACAATGTACTTATTGTTGCTGGAGCTCTTGTGGGTGCAAGCGGTTTAATTCTCACAAATATCATGTGTAAGGCAATGAATAGATCTCTTGCAAATGTATTATTTAGCGGCTTTGGTGCGGTAACGGATAGTTCAAATGAATCTTCTCAAGAGCAAGGCGAAGTTAAGCCTATTACAGCTGAAGATGCATATCTAATTTTAGAAGCGGCTTCTTCAGTGTTAATCGTACCAGGTTACGGAATGGCTGTAGCTCAAGCGCAACATGCTGTGAGAGAATTGGGAGAATTACTAGAGGCAAATGGAGCTGAGGTTAAATATGCGATCCATCCTGTGGCAGGCAGAATGCCGGGTCATATGAATGTATTACTAGCTGAAGCAAATGTATCTTATGATGTTTTGGTTGAGCCTGATGATGTTAATCCAATAATGGAAACAGTCGATGTTTGTATGGTGATTGGTGCAAATGATGTTGTAAACCCAGATGCTAAAGACAATGATAGTAGTCCAATTTATGGGATGCCTATTATTGAAGTTGATAATTCAAAAACAGTTTTCGTCTTAAAACGGTCTATGGCATCTGGTTTTGCTGGAATACAAAATCCATTATTTTTCAAGCCAAATACTCGAATGCTCTTTGGAGATGCTAAGGAAACTGTATCAACTCTTGTTTCAGAATTTAAAGCATAATTAGCTCTAGTTTTAAGCTTTTTTAAACGATTTTTAGGGTCATTTATGTTAAAATTAACATAAGTTGATACCTCAAATACCACATCAAAAAAAACTCCTTAAATTTGAAGGAAATACCCTTCATTTAGTCATTAAATTAATTATCCGGATATAAGTTATGGGCGAAATCGCTGCAAAAGAAATAGTCCCTATTGATATAGAAAAAGAACTGAGACAATCTTACCTAGATTACGCTATGAGCGTAATTGTAGGTAGGGCTTTACCTGATGCCAGAGATGGTTTAAAACCAGTTCACCGAAGGGCGCTTTATGCAATGCATGTATTAAACAATGACTACGGTAAACCTCACAAGAAATCAGCCAGAGTTGTTGGTGATGTTATCGGAAAATATCATCCTCATGGTGATACTGCAGCTTACGAAACTATAGTAAGAATGGCGCAATGGTGGTCGCTTAGATATCCACTGGTGGATGGCCAAGGAAATTTCGGATCCATGGATGGCGATGGCCCTGCAGCTCAGAGATACACAGAAGTGCGCATGGCGCGTATCACGCAAGAGCTACTAGCTGATTTAGAAAAAGAGACAGTTAATTACATGGAGAACTACGATGGCACCGAAATGATGCCAGAAGTTTTTCCAACGAAAATACCAAATATGCTGGTTAACGGTTCTGCAGGTATTGCTGTAGGCATGGCAACAAATATGGCCCCTCATAACCTTAATGAGACTTTATCAGCTTGCCTCGCTTTTATTGATAACCCTGAAATTACAGTTCCAGAGTTGATGGAGCATTTACCAGGACCTGATTTTCCTACAGGTGCAATAATCAATGGAAAGGCAGGAATCTTAAGTGCTTATGAGACCGGAAGAGGTAGAGTAAAAATAAGAGCAAAAACAGAATTTGAAGATGAAGAAAAAGATAAAGCCAAAATTATAATTACCGAAATGCCTTATCAAGTTGTTAAAGCAAGGTTAATCGAAAAAATTGCTGAACTTTCACGAGATAAAAAACTTGAAGGTATAAGAGATATTCGTGATGAATCAGATAAAGATGGAATCAGAGTAGTTATAGAGCTTAAGTCCGGTCAAATACCCGATGTAGTTTTGAATAACCTTTATTCACAGACGCAAATGCAAACAGTATTTGGAATAAACAATGTAGCTCTAATTGATAATGAACCTAAGTTATTGAATCTAAAAACCCTTCTCTCGGTATTTTTTAATCATAGAAAGGAAGTAGTATCTAGAAGAACTTTCTTTGATTTAAGAAAAGCTAAAGATAGGGGTCATATATTAGAGGGATTGACTATAGCTCTGGCAAATATTGATGAAATGATTGAGCTGATAAAAAAATCTAAAGAAGGTTCCGAAGCTCGCAAGAAACTTTTATCAAAGAAATGGAAGCCAGGAAAAATTATTGCCATGCTTGAGAAGGCTGGACCTGATGCATGTAAAATTGACGTAACAGATAAAACAGTCGGTTTAATAGGGAAAACATATCAACTATCTGAGCAACAAGCTCAAGCTATCCTTGATATGAGACTTCAAAGATTGACTGGTCTGGAGCAAGATAAGTTAATCAAAGAATATGAAGAAATCATTGATCACATTTCTTATTTATTAGAGATTCTTGGAGATTCAGATAGGTTAGTTGAGGTAGTAAAAGAAGAACTTCAAGAAGTTCAGGAAAAATACAAAGATGAAAGAAGAACTCAAATTCAAGAATCTGCCGCTGATCTAACGGAAGCAGATCTTATAACGCCTGAAGATAGAGTTGTAACAATTTCTCATGAAGGATACGCAAAAACTCAACCATTAGAAGAATATAGAGCACAAAGGAGAGGTGGAACTGGTAAAACAGCTGCATCAGTTAAAGACGAAGATTTTGTTGAGCAGCTTTTAGTTGCAAATACGCACACTACACTTCTTTGTTTCTCAAATTTAGGTCAAGTATATTGGCTCAAAGTTTATGAAATCCCTTCTGCCGGTAGAGCTGCTAAAGGACGTCCATTAGTTAATCTTATTCAATTGAGTGAAGGTGAGAGGATTACTAGCATGGTTCCAGTAGAAGAATATGATGATAGCCATTTTATTCTTATGGCTACAAAGTCTGGAACCGTCAAAAAGACAGTCCTTACAGAATTTCAGAATCAAAGAAAAGGTGGCAAAAGAGCAATTACTCTTGAAGAAGGAGATGAACTTGTCGGCACAACAGTAACTGATGGCAGTAAATTCGTTATGCTTGTCACAAATGCAGGAAAAGCGGCTCATTTTTCGGAAACTGAAGTGAGATCTATGGGACGAACTGCCAAGGGTGTTCGAGGAATTAAATTAGAGAAGGATCAACATGTCATAGCGCTAATAATCCCTCATGAGGAGGCTAGTATTTTCACTGTTAGTGAAAATGGATTTGGTAAACGCTCTAAGTCGATTGATTTTAGGAAGACCAGACGTGGAGCTAAAGGTGTAATTGCAATGCAAATTTCTGAAAGAAATGGACAACTTATTGGTGCAGCGCAAGTCACAGATGAAGATGAGCTCATGCTAATTTCTGATAAAGGTATGTTGGTTAGAACTAAAGTATCTGAAGTAAATATTATTGGCAGAAACACTCAAGGTGTAACTGTGATAAGACTTAAGGATTCTGAGAAATTAATCAGTATTGCTCCTATCAGTGAAGAATTCATAGGAGATGAATAATGCCAAGAATGTATAACTTTGGTGCTGGGCCAGCAACTATGCCTGAACCAGTCCTCAAAGAAGTTCAAGAAGAGTTATTGGATTGGCAGGGCCTTGGTCTGTCAGTCATGGAAATAAGTCACAGAAGTCCTGAATTTATTGAGATTGCAACGCAAGCTGAAAAAGATTTTAGGGAACTTCTATCTATTTCTGATGAGTATGCTGTGCTTTTTACTCATGGTGGAGCGACAATGCATAATGCCATGATTCCACTTAATTTAGCTTTAAAAGATGGAACGGTTGACTATATAAATAGTGGTCATTGGGCTAAGAGATCTATCAAAGAAGCTCAAAAATATACAAATGTAAATATCGCTGCTTCATCTGAAGAGAGTAATTTTAGTTATTTCCCAGAACAATCTTCTTGGAATATTTCAGAAAATTCTGCTTATGTTCATTACACACCCAATGAAACCATTGGAGGTCTATGCCTTAGAACATTAGATTATTCATCAACTCCGATAGTTGCAGACTATTCTTCTGGCATCCTATCAGAGCCAATAGATATAAATAAATTTTCGTTAATTTATGGTGGTGCACAAAAAAATATCGGACCTGCTGGCTTAGGTTTTGCAATCATAAAGAAAAGTTTATTGGGTAATGCGCAAGATATTACTCCAACTTTATTGAACTATTCTTCAATCCACGATGGAGAATCTATGTATAACACTCCTCCAACATTTGCATGGTACATGGCAGGTAAAGTATTCAAGTGGTTAAAGGATCTGGGTGGTATAGGAGAGATGGCCAAAATAAATATTCGAAAGGCTGAGAAATTATATTCTTTTATCGATTCCTCTAATTTTTATCGCAATGAAATAAAGATAGAAAACAGATCTATTATGAATGTACCCTTTCTTTTAAAAAATGAGGAACTTAACTCTCTATTTCTTGAAGAATCAAAACATGCTGGATTGTTAGCCTTGAAAGGGCACAGATCTGTTGGCGGAATGAGGGCTAGTATTTATAACGCTCTTCCTGAAGAAGGAGTCAATGCTTTAATTGGCTTCATGGATGAATTCGAAAAAAAACATAATTCTTAATTAGAGATGCCAAAGGGTGATGATCTTTTAAAAATTCGAGATGAAATTGATTCAATTGATGATCAAATTCTTGCTCTTATAAATGATCGTGCAAAACTCGCTATGAAAGCTGGAGATGCCAAAGATAGCAGTAATAAATATAAACCGGCTAGAGAATCTTCTATCTTAAACCGTCTTACAGAGTTAAATGAGGGACCTTTGAAAGGCAATCAAATAAGAAACATCTTTAACGAGATTATTTCTAGTTGCAGATCTACAGAATCAACTTTTACAATATCTTTCTTAGGACCGGAAGGGACCTTCTCTGAAACTGCATTAGAAGGCCAGTTTGGAAAATCAGTTGAGAAAATTCCTGAAGAAACAATACGATCAGTCTTTAAATCTGTAGTTAATAAAACATCTGACTACGGAATAGTTCCCATAGAAAATTCTATTGAAGGTTCTGTAAATTTAACTTTAGATTGTTTAAGTGAATTTGATCTAAAAATTTGCGGCGAGATCGAAATGGAAATCCATCACAATTTACTGGGCCACAATATGGCCCTACCAAGAGATGGCTTTGAAATTCATGCTCACGAACAAACACTAGGTCAATGCAGGGAATGGCTAGAATCGTATTGCCCAGGCGTTCAATTAGTAAGCGTTAGCAGTAACGCACAAGCAGCATTGGATGTTACCGAAGATAATAAAATAATTGCCATAGCAGGAGAGCTTGCTGCTGAAAAGTACGGACTGGATATTTTAAGTAAAAATATTGAAGATTACTCAAATAATACTACTAGGTTTTTGACGATAGGGAATATCGACTCAAGCAAAACTTCTTTAGATAAAACCTCGATAATGGCTACAACTAAAAATGAAGAAGGTGCTTTATACTCACTATTGGAACCATTCAATAGGCTTGGTATCAATTTATCTCATCTAACTTACAGGCCCTCTAAGATTAACAAGTGGCAGTATTCATTTTTTATAGATTTCGATGGGCATAAAGAAGATAAACTTGTTCAAGATCTATTGAATGACCTTCTTGATAAAGAAATTGAAGTAAAAATTCTTGGTTCATATCCAAAAGCTATAGGTTAATCATGGATTTAGAAAAGATAGTAAACAAAGGCATTAATGATCTTAGCCCTTACGAGCCTGGCAAACCCATAGAAGATTTAGAAAGAGAACTGGGTATCAAGAATGCCATCAAATTGGCAAGCAATGAGAACCCCGTTGGTCCAAGTCCAAGAGTGCTTCAAATGATTGACAAGGTCTTAAAAGATACTCATAGGTATCCAGACGGCAACGCTACAAAACTTAAAGAAATTATAAGCAAAAAATTTAATGTTAATTCTAATCAAGTAACAATAGGCAACGGATCTAATGACATTATTGAATTTATTGCTAGGACCTTTTTAAGCACTGATGATAGTGCAATTTATTCTGAGCATGCCTTTGCAGTTTATCCATTGGTAGTAAAAGCAGTTGGAGCAGAAGGAATAGAAGTGCCTTCCAAAAATTTTTCTCATGATCTCGAAGCCATTCTTCAATCTATCAAGAGTAATACAAAAATTATTTTTATTGCGAACCCTAATAATCCAACAGGATCATTTATTGGAAGAGCAGAGTTATTGGAATTTTTAAAGAAGGTTCCTGAGAATATTATTGTCTTGTTAGATCAGGCATATTTTGACTATTCTTCTTATGAAGATGATGACGTAGATTTTCAAATTTTAAATGATTTCCCAAATTTAGTTATGAGCAGAAGTTTTTCTAAAGCATATGGGCTAGCAGGTTTTAGAATTGGCTATTCTGTTTCTTCTGAACTTTTAGCAAACTATCTAAATAGAGTCAGACAACCCTTCAATGCTAATTCACTGGCATTATTTGCTGCTGAACAAGCTTTGGATGACGACGAGTTCATGAATAAATGCTTGCAACTTAATTTAGAGCAAAAAAAAGTTCTTTATGGAGGTCTTGATTCATTAGGATTCTATGGCTTGCCTAGCAGAGGAAATTTTATTTCTTTTGACTGCCAAAAAAATTCTACAGAATTATTTAACAAGCTTCTCAATAATGGAGTGATAGTGAGAACCTTGGGCGTATATAAAATGCCTACCTTTTTAAGGGTGTCTGTTGGATTACCCGAAGAAAATCTTGTCTTTCTAGAAAAATTAAAAAACATGCTAGGTTAGAGAGACAATTTGAAAGCATTTGAAAATATATTAATTTTTGGTCTGGGTCTTATAGGAGGCTCTATTGCTAAAAAGCTAAAAGATTCATCATACCCAGGTAAGATTTATGGTTTTGATAAAGATCCACTAGTGCTTCAAAAGGCACAAGATCAAGGCCTCATTCTAAATAATGTTGACCTAAATTTAGAAAATTCGAAAGATCTTCTTGTAGTTTTTTCCGTTCCGGTATTGTCCTTTAGAAATGCCTTAGAAACTGCATTACCTTTATTACCTAGAGAGCATATTATTTTTACTGACACTCTAAGCACCAAGGCTGAAGTATTCGAGATATTAAATTCTGATTACCAAGAAGTTTTAAATAAATTTGTACTATCTCATCCTGTGGCAGGATCAGAAAAAAGTAGTATTGAATTTTCTAATCTACAATTATTCGATCAAAAAGTTGCTGTTATTTCCCCTCATCAATACAACAACCAAGAAGA
>CAJWDT010000014.1 GCA_913031395.1 uncultured Gammaproteobacteria bacterium | reverse complement strand
AGGGCATTCCTGGTGAAATAGCCGTATCAAGTGGCTGGTCTACTATCCAAAAGCTGTTATGAGATAGAGAGCTGAGATCTTCTCCATTATATTGCTGAAGATCTATATTTATATTTAATAATTTTGCTCTTTCTCTAAAGAGATCAATATTTCCAAAAATGATCGGATAGTAAGGTTCGATTTTGCCTTGTCCAAAGGCTTTGATACAAATATCTGGACCAACTCCAGCGGGGTCCCCAGAAGAGACAGCTATTTTGGTCATGAGGTAAGTTTGATATCGACATAAGCCTCCGCTCTCAGCTCTATAAGAGTGCTTTGAAGTTCTTGTTCAAATTTTCTTTTAAATATTATTTGATAAGCTCTATTTTTTTGTTCTTCTTGACTTACGTCTTCATTTCTTCGGTCCAATACTTCAATTACATGCCAGCCAAAAGAAGATTTTACAGGCTGGGAAGTCTTGCCTATTTCTGTTGCATTCATTGTCTTCTCAAATACAGGATCATAATCTCCAGGATTACTCCAACCTAGCTCTCCTCCATCCATTTTTGATCCAGGATCCTCAGAGAATTGTCTAGCTAGCTGTTTAAAGTCTTCACCATTGAAAAGTTTTTCGTAGATCTCATTAATGAGTTCTTCGGCTTGATTTTCAGTTCTAATTTCAGAAGGTTGTACCAATATATGTCTTGCTAGAGTTTGGTCTAGAAACTTAACAGTATTTCCTCTTTTATCGGTTAATCTAAGGATATGAAAGCCAGCACCACTCCTGAGCGGCTCAGCAACCTCTCCAACTTTTAATTCTGTTACTACTTCGGCAAAGAGGCTTGGAAGTTCAGCCGAAGTTCTCCAACCTAAAAAACCACCCTCAAGTGCTTCTTGAGCTGATGAATAAGACGCAGCTAACTTTTCAAAACCTTCACCACCTTCAAGTCTATTGATTAAATCAACTGCATTCTTTTGTACCTCATTGACTTCTTGTTCAGTTGATCCACTTTTGACTGAGAGAAGTATATGTTGAACATTATATTGCTCAGCAAGTTGCGTTCTTCCTTCTTCTGAGTTGATGAAGTTCTCAATTTCCTGTTCAGATATATCAATTTTCCCGCCTACTCTCCCTCTTTGTACTCTTTGGATAATTAATTCTTTTCTTATCGTATCTCTGAATGATCTATAAGAAGTACCTTCTGCTTCGAGCTTTAATCTAAATTCATCTAGACTTAAATTATTTTGAGACGAAACTCTCGATAAAGTTTGATTCAGTTCAGAATCACTTATCTTAATTCCTGCTCTATCTGCAAGCTGTAATTGTATTTCTTCTATTATTAGCCTATCGAGGACTTGTTCCTCAAGAAGATTTATGGGAGGTAATTCAGCTTTATCACTTTTTAATCTTATTAGTATTTCTTCCACTCTTGAACTGAGCTGTGATTCCATAATTACTCCGGAGTCAACAACCGCAACAACCCTATCTATAAGCTCTATTTTGGAAAAGACATTAGAAGATAAAACCAACAATGAGATTAATATAAAAAAAGTTTTTTTGAAAATTACATAAGGTTTGAGAGTTTTAATTAAGTTCATAAGCGCTATTGTCATCTTTTTTTCAGTTCTTGCAATTATTGGAATTTCTTAGGTTTAAGAACATCAGATATTTTCTTTCCAAATCTACCTAATTCAACTAATTCGAAGAAGACATATACATTATCCCTTTCTCTTTCCGGGTAACGACCTTCCGTCAAATTTTTTATTCTTTCCAGCTCATATTCTTTAAAAAGCAGATTTTGATCTGTCCATTTTCTTTTCATTAGACCAATTTTTAAACAGCAATTAGAGTATTCAATTCCATATGATAGGTCTCTAGTAAAATTTCTAGCTTCGTCTTTTGAGACTTTTCCAAATACAAGAATATTATTTGAAATCTCCCATTTCGAGATTAATTCAATTTCATTTATCATTGAACCAACATTCGTTCTAAAATGTTCACTTAGGTATTTAGGGTTTCTTTTGAATATTGATCTTAATTCAATTTTCTTTCTTATCTCTTTAGAGTAAGTCATTCCAAATGAGCCCCTAAGTATTTTTTTAAATTTTTTATCTATTTCTAACGAGCTATTAATACTTAAATTATTTGCAAGGTTAGTTTTAAATTCGGAAACATAGGATGAATCTACGATTTCTTCCTCAAGAAAACTTCTTTTCTTGTCTCTAAAAAAGGCTCTACCGAAAGACAGATACATCTTTTGTCCTGACAAATAATTATAATAATTGTGTTCTAACCCAAGCACGAATCTACTTTCCTCTATAAAAATATCATTGTTCGAATAAAGATTTCTTTTAAAGAGATTATCAAAGTTTTGATTAAGTAGTTTTGAGTCAATACTGATATCATTTTTATTTTGGCCATCTATCCAAATAACTTTCAATATTGGGCTGAAGGTACTGAATGTATTCTTTGTGAGCTTATCCATAAAGATTTTATGAGTAATTTCAGCCCAATTGTAAGAGTTGTTAAGAGTGTTGTTGTCGGTCTCATGATTTGTCCTTAGCCTTCCTCCTTCAATAGAGCTCCTAGAAGATGGTCCTGACCTACCGATATATATTGAGGGTTCTATAGATATTCTTTTTAATTTCTTTTCTTTATTTAATGGATTAAAGAAATCATCAAAAGAGAATTTTGAGTAGTCTGTTTTTAATCTGATTTTTGTATTCTTTAAACTCCTAATGAAATCGACTTGTAGATTTGGTTGAGTATCGTAATCATTAGACGAAAGGGGATTGAGATTATGGAATTTATTTATAAGACCTTTAACTTTTAAGTTTTCGCTATTCCATCTCAACAAAAGGTTTCTAGATAAGAAATCTTTTTGCTGAGTTCCGAGAATATCATCATCAAGATCTTCAAAATATAAATCATCACTCACATGCTCGGAATGAATTCGTAAAAGTAAATTATCTCCAAGGTATGCTTGATGATTGTATTTTCCAGACCACCTCGCTCCTTCTTTATTTGATTCATCAAAAAACTTTCTATCTTGAGAGAAATGAGAAAACGACAGATTTCCTGAAGCAGACTTAGTTAAGTATCTTATTTCTGAACTTATACCTGTGCCCCTTTCTTGGATGTAACGAGGTGAAATTGTTAAATCATAATTTGGTGCCAAATTAAAAAAATAAGGTACCGATAAATCAAGCCCATCATCACCTTGTTTCACTGACGGAGATAAGAACCCAGAAAATTTCTCTTTGCCCACTGCGGTTCTTACAAAGGGCACAGTAAATATGGGGACTTTATTCAATTCGAGATTAATGTTTCTGATAATTACATTTTTTCCTTCATCGACTAGGTTTACTTTCCCCCCGTTTAAGTTCCATGATAGTGCTTCGTTACTGCATGACGAAATAGATACATTAAGCAACTCAATATCATTATCGGCTTTGATGGTGATTTTTTCAGCGCTTCCATAAGCTTTTTCCTTAAAACTAAAAGTAGAGTCCTTTAAATGAAATGTTCTATTAAAAAAGTCTGCCTTCATTGTCTCAGCGTTTACCTGAAGATTTCTGGAAAGAGCTTTTATATTACCTTTTAGATTGATGAGTTGGTTATTGCGGTCGTAAGTGGCTTCATCACTCCATATCTCCATAACATCCGTCTTTATAACCACTTTGCCTTTCAAGCTCAGAATATCCTCTTCTAAGGATTCAATGATTTGTGCATTAATAGATCTAATTTCTAAATCATCACCTTCATAGGCCGTGATACTAAAGGGCGTAAATAAGACTAAACCCGCGATCAATAAAGCAATAAAAGGGTATTCTTTGTGCATATTACCCATTAGAGTGTATAAAGCATAAATTGTTCCATAAACTTATTTAAGATCATAATTGAATTTCACAATTGATTACTAGATATTAGGTTTAATCATTATGACACAGCTAAAAGATGACCTATTAAATTGGGTAATTTCAGAATCAAGACATTTAGAGTTCTCTGAAGTCTTAGGCATAGAATCTCTAAGAGAGCAGGCCAGTTTAAGGAGTTATTTCAGAATAATAACGGATAAAGGAACTAAAGTAGGAGTTATTTCCGATCCAAATTCTAATATCAATAATTTATTCATAACTTATTCTAAGTTCTTTCTTGATAATAATATTAAAGTCCCAAGAGTAGAGGCACATGACCATGATAAAGGTTTCATGCTAATGGAAGATTTTGGAGATAAAGTGCTGCAACTAGAAATTGATAATGAAAATTTTGATAGATTGATTAAAGACTCACTTGAGACAATCATATCGATTCAAAGCTGTAAGCCACCAAGCAACCTAAAAGATCTCTCTGGTCAGAACTACATTGAGCAAATGAGTTTATTTAAAGAATGGTTCTTGGATAAACTGCTTGATTTAGACCTCTCTAAGGAAGAAGAGCTTATTCTGCAAGACTCTTATCGGATAATTGCCGAAGAATGTGTAAACCAAAAAAGAGTTTTATGTCACTTTGATTATGAATTTAGAAATTTAATGCTCCTTGATGACGACTCTATAGGAGTTTTAGATTTCCAAGATTTATGCGTAGGTTCTTATGCTCTAGATTTAGCCTCTATAGTAAAAGATATAGATAATCCCCTTACAGAAGATCAGATGAAATCTTATTTAAGTTTTTTTCTAGGTCTTCTCAAGAACAGAAGACAAGAAGAGGAGCTTGCTTTAAATGATCTTACTAAAGATGTAGATTTTGTAAGTTTTCAACGACAATTCAGGATTCTGGGAACGCTCTCTAGGCTTCATCTTAGAGATGAAAAATCGTTCAGGCTCATTGATTTAAAAACAACACTAAAATTCTTAATCAAAGATACACAAAAATATGAGGACCTTGAAGGGTTGAGTGAATTTCTTTCAAAAAAAGTTGAACCAAGATTATTAATTGTACTTAAACAAATCACATGAAAGCTTTTTTATTAGCAGCTGGAAAAGGCAAGAGGTTGCTTCCTTATACTAAAGATAATCCAAAACCTTTAATTAAGGTTGGAGGAATATCTTTAATTGAAAGGAACTTACAAAATATCAGTCAGAGTAATATCGATGAAGTTATAGTTAATCTTCATCACTACGGTGAAAAAATAATAGATTTATTAGGTGACGGTTCTAGGTTTGGCCTAAAAATTTCCTATTCTATAGAGGATGAACTCCTTGGAACTGGTGGAGGGATTTTGAAGTCAATTCATCAATTTTCAGAACCTTTTGTGGTCTTGAGTAGTGATACTTGGACGGACTTTAAGCTCGAAAGATTAGAGTTGAAGGAAAATCTCCTTGCCCATATGGTTTTAATTCCAAACCCTTTGAACAATCTAGATGGTGATGTTGTTTTCAATGATGGTTTAGTTAGTGCCGAAGGTACAGGACAAAGATTTACCTTTTCAGGACTATCAATTCTTTCTCCAAAACTATTCGATAACATGAAGCTAGATTACAAGGGGCTCTGGCATGATATATTGAAACCTGCATCAAATAAAAATCTTGTGTCTGGAGAAGTGTACAAAGGTAAATTTGAAAATCTTAATACTCTGGAAGATGTTGAAAGATTAGACGCTTTAATGGGCGAAGAGTAAACTTGCATCATCATGACCAAGAAAGCTTACAAAATTGCTCCGTCAATACTTTCCGCTGATTTTGCTCGTTTGGGTGAAGATGCGAGCCTGGTCTTAGATGCTGGAGCAGATTGGATTCATTTTGATGTAATGGATAATCACTATGTCCCTAATCTAACTATAGGGCCTATGGTTTGTAAGGCTCTTAGGGAATACGGAATTGAGGCTCCAATCGATACTCACCTTATGGTTAAACCAGTCGACAGACTGATAACAAACTTTGCTGAGGCCGGGGCAACATCTATTACATTCCACCCTGAGGCATCTGACCATATTGATGGCTCCATTGATCTTATTAAATCACATGCATGTAAGGCTGGATTAGTCTTGAATCCTGAAACTCCGATAAATATCTTAGAAGACTATATTGATAAATTAGATATGGTTTTACTTATGTCTGTTAACCCAGGATTTGGGGGACAAAAGTTCATCAAATCTGTTTTGAGTAAAATTTCTAAAGTGAGGTCATTAATAGATAAAACCAATAAAGATATTAGGCTCGAAGTAGATGGAGGCATAAATCTTACTAATATTTCTGATGTTGCTTCTGCTGGAGCAGATACTTTTGTGGCAGGTTCTGCAATATTTAGCCAACCTAGCTACTCTAAGGTTATTAAACAAATGAGAGCTTCTTTAAAATCTGACTAAAAAAGTGGATAAGCAAGTAAAAATTCCTGTTTCAAGAGAGGTATTGGTTGATATGGAAACTCCGTTGAGTATCTATGGCAAATTGGCTAACTGCCCTTATAGTTATCTATTTGAGTCTGTTGAAGGAGGAGATAAATGGGCAAGATATTCTTTGATTGGGCTAAAAGCAAATCGTGTAATTAAAGTATTAAAGAATCAGATTGAAATTTATCAAGATGGCGGTTTAGTGGACAGTTTCTATGCTCAAAATCCTTTAGATTATATTGATGAATTACAAAAAAGTTATTCCTTAGAAGAAGATCCGAATCTTCCCAAGTTTAATGGAGGCTTGGTAGGTTATTTCGCTTATGACTGTGTGAGGTTTATTGAAAAGAAATTATCTGATACGACGCCTCCAGACACTCTAGGAACTCCGGATGCTCTTTTTATGGTTTCTGAAGAAGTGGCAGTATTTGATAATCTGAAAAATAAACTACATTTAATAATACTCGTTAATTCAAAAGAAGAAACTGATGCTGCAGAGCAGCGCCTTGATGAGCTCGAAGATAAACTGAGGCAACCACTAGACTATCAAGATTTCAAACAGCCTGAGAGAAGTATAAGTGAATCTGATTTTGTCTCAGGTTTTGGAGAAGAAGATTTTAAGGATTCTGTACTCAAGGCAAAAAAATATATTGAAGATGGAGATATTATGCAGGTTGTTTGTTCTCAACGAATGTCTCTTCCTTTTACTGCAGATCCTGTTGCCCTATATAGATCAATTAGGCAGCTAAATCCTTCCCCGTATATGTATTATTTGAATTTAGAAGACTTCCATATTGTCGGGTCCTCTCCCGAGATTTTGGCACGACTTGAGGATAATAAAGTAACTGTTAGGCCTATAGCTGGGACTAGGAGAAGAGGAAAGGATGAAAGAGACGATATTGCTATGGAAGAAGAGATGATTAATGATCCTAAAGAAATAGCTGAACACCTCATGCTTATAGATCTTGGTAGAAATGATGTTGGTCGGATTGCTACTCCAGGATCTGTAGAAGTTACAGAAAAATTTGGAGTAGAGCGATATAGTCATGTGATGCATATGGTTTCTAATGTTGAAGCAGAAATTAATAAAGATTCTTCCGCTATTGACTTGTTCAAGGCAACTTTTCCGGCTGGAACAGTTTCAGGTGCACCAAAGGTACGTGCAATGGAAATTATTGATGAATTTGAACCAGTAAAAAGAGGAATTTATGGTGGAGCAATAGGATATCTTTCATGGCAGGGTAATATGGATATGGCTATTGCTATAAGAACAGCGGTCATAAAAGATGAAGTTCTCTACATCCAGGCCGGTGGAGGCTGGGTTGCAGATTCTGTTCCAGACTTAGAGTGGAAGGAATCTCTAAATAAAGGGCGAGCAATCTTTAAGGCTGCTGAAATGGTTCAAGAAAAATTGGAAGGCTAAAATGTTGCTAGTAATAGATAACTATGACTCTTTCACTTACAACTTAGTACAGTACTTTTATGAAATGAATCAAGAAGTAGAGGTATATAGAAATGACGCAATTAGTGTGCCTGAAATTAGAGAAAAGTCACCTGACTTTTTAGTTATTTCTCCGGGTCCATGTACTCCAAAGGAGGCAGGAATATCTGTAGAGGCAATCAGAGAATTCTCTGGTCAGATACCAATTTTGGGGGTTTGTTTAGGACATCAATCAATAGGATCAGCCTATGGAGCAGATATTATTAAGGCCAATGAGATAATGCATGGAAAGATTTCAAAGATTTCTCACAACGGTAAGGGAATATTCAAAAATGTAGAAGAAAAATTCCTAGCCACAAGATATCATTCACTAACAATTGCAGAATCTTCACTATCCGAAGATTTTGAAATAACTGCTAGATCTGAAGATGGAACAATAATGGCCATTCAGCACAAGACTGACCATATAACTGGTATTCAATTCCATCCTGAATCTATTGCTACAGAATATGGAAAGGTTATGCTTAAAAATTTCTTGAACATGGATTAATAATGGATATAAAACAAGGAATAAATGCAGTTGCTTCAGGAAGAGATATCAAGCAACAGGAAATGTATAACATCATGTCGGAAATTCTTGAGGGTCATGCTACTGACGCGCAGATTGGAGCATTTCTTATTGGTCTTTCTATCAAAGGAGAGACTGTTGAAGAGATTCTTGGCGCTGTAACTGTTATGAGAGAACTTTCAGCTAAAGTAGATACAAATGTCTCTAATTTGGTGGACACATGCGGAACTGGTGGATTAGGTGTAGGAATATTCAATGTCTCTACTACTTCAGCTTTCGTGGCATGTGCATGTGGGGCAAAAGTGGCTAAACATGGTAACAGGTCGGCAACAAGAAAAAGTGGCAGTGCAGATCTTTTAGAGGAAGCAGGAGTTTCACTAGCATTGAAACCTTCTCAAGTTTCAGACTGTATTGAAAATATTGGCTTAGGGTTTATGTTTGCACCTGCTCATCACAGCGCTATGAGACATGTAGCAGGACCCAGAAATGAAATTTCTCAGAAGAGTATTTTTAATATTCTAGGACCTTTAACTAATCCTGCTTCAGCTAAATGCCAGGTCATGGGTGTTTATGATAAGAAATGGATGATACCACTAGCCAACGTATTGAAAGAGCTTGGCAGCGAGCATGTGATTATTGTTAATTCTAAAGATGGTTTAGATGAAATAAGTATTGCCGCCTCAACCCATATAACAGAGATGAAAAATGGAGATATTAAAGAGTATGAAATAATTCCTGAAGACTTTGGTTTTCAGAGATCTTCTATTGAAGACCTTTTTGTAGATTCACCAAAAGAGAGTCTAGATATTGCTAGGCTTGCATTGGCTGGAAAGCACGAAAGTGCTGGATCAATGATTTCTATGACCGCTGGTGCCGCTTTATATGTTTCAGGTATTGCTAATTCTCTTAAATCTGGTGTCGAGCTTGCTAAAGAATGTGTTGGTGATGGAGGGGGATTAAAAAAACTGAATCAGCTTGTCGAATATACATCTCAGTTTTAATGGCAACCTACCTAGATAAAATTATTCAATCAAAGGTCTCCATTGTTGAGATGCAAAAGACCCAGGATTCTTTATCTGAAATGAAATTAAAAGCTTTCAATCTACCTCCTTGTAGGGAATTTATTGGAGCGATACAAAATCGAAAGCAAGAGGGATTAATTTCAGTAATAGCAGAAATAAAGAAAGCCTCACCAAGTAAAGGAGTGATAAGGCCTAATTTCCATCCCGAAGAAATAGCTATCCAATATGAAAAGAAAAATGCAACTTGCCTGAGCGTTTTAACAGATGAAGAATTCTTTCAAGGCTCTCTAGATTATTTGACAAACATTAGATCAAAAGTGAAGTTACCACTTTTAAGGAAAGATTTTATCGTTGACGAGTATCAGATATATCAAAGCAAAGTGTATGGGGCTGATTGTATTTTACTTATTGCTTCAGCTTTATCTGATGGTCAATTAATGCAATATAAAGAAATTGCCGAAAGCATTGGGCTAGACGTACTTGTAGAAATACATAACCAAGAAGAGTTGAAACGTATTTTGCCAATTAATTTTTCATTGATAGGAATAAATAATAGGAATCTAAGTACTTTCGAAGTTAATCTAAATACCACTAAAGAACTTTCTATTAATCTAAAAGATAAATTAATTGTTTCTGAAAGTGGAATACAAACAAAAGAAGATGTCAGTCAAATTCTATCTTATGGAGTTCTTAATTTTCTTGTTGGTGAGTCTTTTATGAGAGCTGATGATCCCGGAGAAGCTTTGGAAAGGTTATTTTTTCTTTAAGAGGAGTGGTGAGATGATAGAAAGCATAATAATACTAGTCGTAACAATTTTGTTCATATATGTATTAGTACAACGAATCAGAGAATATAAGAATGATAAGTACAAAGATGTGGAGAAATAGATATGTTGATAGTTACAACTTTTAATATTCCAGGAAAAAATATAAAGCAAACCATTGGGATGGTAAAAGGAAATACGATTAGGGCAAGGCATGTCGGTAAAGATATTATCGCCGCTCTAAGAGGTATCGTTGGAGGCGAACTTCACGAATATACCAAATTACTAGCTGAAAGCAGGGAACAAGCAATTGATCGCATGATCCAGGATGCTGAATCAAAAGGCGCAAACGCTATAGTGGGTGTTGCTTTTACAACATCTGTTATGGCGCAAGGTTCTGCCGAGTTAATGGCTTACGGAACTGCTGTTATCATAGAAGAAGAAAGCCAAGATTGAACTTGGCTTTGAACTTCTTAATTTTTTTGTAAGAAGAAATGAATATTTCTTCTATAGAGAAATTAGTCTCTTGGTTTGGCTTCGTTTACTCTTAAATCTCTGCCACCAAAATCAGTTCCGTCAAGAGCTTCTATTGCTGCTTGACCTGCTTCTTTTGATTCCATCTCTACAAATCCGAAACCTTTAGATCGACCGGAGTGACCTTCAGTAATAATTCTGACCGCTTTGACGCTTCCATATTGTCCAAAATGAGCTTCCAAGTCTTCCTCAGAAGTTGTCCAGGCAATGTTTCCAACGTATATATTCATCTATTTTCCTTTTCTAAAAACCGTAACATTATTGCTACGCGCGCAACTATACCTGTGTCTAGTTAATTATCAATAAGTAATTTCAAAATTTAATTTCCTTAAACATAGTAACTGGTTTTAGTCATTACTTTTGCAACAACAGACATAAATATTTTAATACCTTCAGGTAAATTTTCAGCACCTGATTCAAGTGCTTCTTCACTATGCTTAGATTCATCTTCTTTCATTTGCTCCAAGACGGCGATAGTTTTTTTATCGTCTTTAGACAAATTATTTAAATGACTTTCAAGATGTTTAACAACTTGCTCTTCAGTCTCATGCACAAAGCCAAGACTCCATTTATCTCCTGCTAATCCTGCAATCGCTCCCATACCAAATGAAAGTGCGTACCAGGCAGGACTTAATAAACTAGGTTTTTCATTTAACTCTTCTAGTCTTTTATTGCACCAAGATAGGTGATCTAATTCTTCTTGGGCGGCCTGGTCCATCTTTTCTCTAGTGCCCTCTAATCTTGCAGTAAGGGCTTGGCCTCTATACAGACCCTGAGCTGCAACCTCTCCTGAATGATTCACTCTCATTAGATTAGCAGAGTGATTTCTTTCAATTTCATTTAAGTTATCTTCATTAATTCCATGAGCTGGATATTCTCTAGATTCCTTTTGATAGTTTTGGCTTGAATATTTCAAACCCTTATCTACTTCGCTAATAATTTGATCAATTAGACTCATTTCTTTCTCTTTTTATTGCTCGATGACCTATATCTTTTCTGTAGTAAGCATCTTCCCAATCGATTAATGAAATAGCATCATAAGCATTTTGTTGTGCTATTTCTACTGAATCCCCAAGGGCGGTAACGCACAATACTCTTCCCCCGTTGGATTTAAGTTTATTATCTTCAATCTTCGTACCGGCATGAAAGACTTTTAGATTTTCTGTTTCATCAGGTATTTGACCTATCAATTTATTTTTTTCGTATTCGAATGGATACCCTCTAGAAGCCATAACGACACCTATAGACTTCTTTTCATCCCATGTTAATTCTTCATTTTGAAGATTAGAATCACAAGCTTTATCACACAAGTCAGCTAAATCTGACTTTAGTCTCATCATGATGGGCTGTGTTTCAGGATCACCAAATCTACAGTTAAATTCTAGTACTTTTAGATCGTTGTTTTTATCTATCATCATTCCAGCATATAAAAATCCACAATATAGATGGCCTGCTTTTTTTAAGCCCATTAGGGTAGGGTAGATTACTTCTTGCATAATCTTGTCGTGAATATAGTCATCAACAATTGGAGCCGGAGAATAGGCCCCCATGCCTCCAGTGTTAGGTCCTAAATCCATATCATCTCTTGCTTTATGATCTTGTGAAGACGCAAAAGGAATTGCAGTTACACCATCTGTGATAACAATGAAGCTAGCCTCTTCTCCTTCGAGATATTCTTCAATAACTATTCTCTTCCCAGCTTGACCAAAAATTTTTGACTCTAGGCAATTTTTAATTGCTTCAATTGCCTCTTCGACTGTAAAAGCTATTATTACTCCTTTACCTGCAGCTAGACCATCAGCTTTTATTACAATAGGTAAGCTTCCTTTTTTTACATATTCGATAGCCTTATCAGATTCAGTAAAAGTTTCATATTGTGCCGTAGGTATTTTATTGGCTTGAAGAAAGTCCTTCATGAACTCTTTGGAGCCTTCAAGTTTTGAAGCTTCTTTAGAAGGCCCAAAGCATTTTAAACCAAGATCCTTAAACTTATTTGTTATTCCATTTACTAGCGGATCTTCAGGTCCGATAATTGTGAGATTGATATTTTCATCAAGCGCAAACCTTGCAAGTCCATCAATATCATCTGCTTCTATAGAGACATTAGTTAGTTTTGGTTCTAGTTCTGTTCCTCCATTTCCAGGAGCAACAAAAACTTGTGAAACTTTAGGACTTTGAGAAATTTTCCAAGAGAGAGCATGTTCACGTCCGCCTCCTCCCACAACCAAGACCTTCATCTATTAATGCCTAAAGTGTCTTATACCAGTAAATAGCATGGACATATCTGCTTCATTTGCAGCATCAATAACCTCTTGATCGCGCATTGATCCTCCAGGCTGTATTACTGAAGTGATACCTATCTCTGCAGCAGCATCAATTCCATCTCTAAAAGGGAAGAATGCATCTGAGGCCATGCTACATCCTTGAGTTTTAAACCCTCTTTCAATAGCTTTTGAAGCAGCTATTTTAGCACTATCTATTCGACTCATTTGACCGGCACCTATACCAATTGTCTGATTATTTTTTGTGTATACAATTGCATTTGACTTAACGTATTTACAAACTTTCCAAGCAAATAAACAGTCCTTTATTTCTTCTTCACTAGGCTTGCGCTTCGACACTATCTGTAAGTCTTCTATCGAAAGACTTGCAATATCATTATCCTGAAGTAAGAGCCCTCCATTAACACTCAATAGTTTTGATCCGTTATCGGGCTTACCCAAAATTTGAGTATCAAGAACTCTGATATTCTCTTTAGATGAGAGAGTTTCTTGAGCTTTAGAGCTTATGCCTGGAGCGATTATTACTTCTACGAATTGATTTTCTATTATTTGTCTCGCCGTTTCATTATCAAGCTCCATATTGAATGCAA
Organism: uncultured Gammaproteobacteria bacterium; assembly: GCA_913031395.1. Classification (GTDB taxonomy): domain Bacteria; phylum Pseudomonadota; class Gammaproteobacteria; order Magnimaribacterales; family Magnimaribacteraceae; genus Magnimaribacter. The sequence continues at coordinate 11,816 of CAJWDT010000014.1, read as the reverse complement.
TTATTCCTCCAAAGGCCGATGTTTCATCAGATTCAAAAGCTCTTTCATACGCTTCTTTTAGGTTATTTCCTAATGCTATCCCGCAAGGATTTGCGTGCTTAACAATGACACAAGCTGGCTCTGAAAAAGTTTTAACACATTCATAAGCTGCATCCGTATCGGCAATGTTGTTGTAAGAAAGATCTTTCCCTTGTAACTGCTCAGCAGATGAGATGCTACTTTCATGTAGCTGACTAGTGTTTGTATAAAACGCTGCTGATTGATGAGGATTTTCTCCGTACCTCAGTTCTTGTTTAAGCTCATATTTACCAAATAAATACTGAGGAATTTTTCCTTGTTTTTCATTTAGATAACTAGATATCGCTGCATCATAGTTTGCAGTATGACTAAAAGCTTTAGCAGCCAAATTTCTTCTTGTTTCAAGTGTCAGAGAACCTTCATTAAGTGATATTTCATCTAATATTTTTTTGTAGTCATATGGTTCAACTACCACACCTACATAAAGATTATTTTTAGCTGCAGATCTGACCATACTAGGCCCGCCAATATCAATATTTTCTATAGCAACTTCTAGAGTAGTTTCTTTTTTTGAGATTGTTTCTATGAATGGGTAGAGATTTACAACCACAAGATCAATTTCTTTGATTTCATTCTCAGACATGACTTGCTGATCTATTTCCCTTCTAGATAATATTCCGCCATGAACTTTAGGATGCAGGGTTTTCACTCTACCATCCATAATTTCAGGAAACCCTGTGTGCTGAGATATATCTATTGCTTCTACTCCTGCATCTAGGAGAGTCTTCAGAGTACCTCCGGTAGAAATTATTTCTACTCCAAAATTTTTAGAAAGTGAATCACAAAATTCTACTATACCTTCTTTGTTGGAAACACTTACCAGTGCTCTTTTAATTTTTGGATTGGCAGTATGAGCCATGTTTTGACTAGAGTAGTTTATGTTCCTTTAGTTTGGTTCTCAACGTGCCTCTATTAATGCCTAGAATTTGGCTGGCCTTAGATTGATTGTCGTTACATTCTCTCATGACGATTTCAAGTAGAGGAAGTTCGATTTCCTTTAGTACCATATTATAAATATCAGTAGGTTTTTCACCGTCTAATTCTTTAAAATACTTTCGCATGCTTTTTGATACCTGATGACTAAGTTGTCTTCCTTCGCCGTTGAATTGCTTTTTGATTTTTTGAGCCACTTGCTTGAAATTTAGTCAGTTATTTTTTTAAAAAAGGACCTTGAATAATACCCAACAAAATTTAACTTTCAAGAAGTTTAAATAATTTATTCTTCTATTTAATTATCATGTCGATTAGATCTGTTTGTTAAGAGAACATCACCCTCATAAATTTTCACTAAGTCCTAGATAATAATTTTGTTCTCGAAAATTTTCTCTACCTTTTTATATCAGTCAACATAGAGAAAAATTTCAGCCCCTCCTTTTTCATTGACTGTACCTTAATAGATTTGATGTTTTAATATACATACAAATGACTAATAAGAACTTCACAAGAACTTTCTTAGACTGCGACTACCAAAAGGGAGGAATTCTTTCTTTAGAAAAGAAAAATTTCCACCATGAACTAAATGTCCTAAGAAAAAAAGCAGGAGATAGATTTATCTTATTCGACGGAAAGGGTAATTCATGCCTATGTGAGGTTATTGAAATCAATAGAAAACATTTTATATTGGAGATAATAGAGTTATTTAAGCCTTCGATAAGAGAGGGTATAAATATCGAGTTAGGCCAATCTTTGATTAAGAATGATCCTTTTAATTTTTCGATACAAAAGGCTACTGAGCTAGGAGTTAAAAAGTTTTGTCCAATCATTTCTGAAAGAGTTGTTATAAAAGGAATGAAATCTCATTCAAACTCTAGGCTGGAAAAATGGAGACAAATAGCACAAGGAGCATGCGAGCAATGCGGTGAAAATTGGATTCCTGAAATCTCTTCTCCACTAAATATTAAGCAATGGTCGGAAACTACTAACTCGAAAACTAAGATTGTACTTTTCCCAAATGCAGATGCTAGACTCTCAGAAATTGAGATTACAGAGAGTATCTCAATAGCCATTGGACCTGAAGGTGACTTTACTAAGAAAGAAGTTAGTTATCTAAAGGAATCCGGTTTTTTACCTGTTACTATAGGTAAGCGTATCTTACGAGCTGAAACTGCAGCAATATCAGTTATAAGTGCTTTAAGGTATGGAGCAAAAGAGTTTTAAGATCAACAAGACAGAATAGAAGATGAAGTTAGGCGTTGTAATGGACCCAATTGAAACTATCAATTTTAAGAAAGATAGTACTTTGGCAATGATGATTGAAGCCCAACAAAAGGGTCATGAAATATTTTATATGACTCCTGACGCTCTTTTTATTAATTCGGGTAATGCTTTTGCTATTAGCTCTAAAGTTGAAGTTAGAAATGATCCTGCCAATTGGTTTTCTTTAGAAGATGCGACCCGAGTAAAGCTTTCTGATCTCGATGCAATCTTGATGAGACAAGATCCACCCTTCAATTCTGAGTACATCTATAACACCTATGTGCTTGAGATGGCTTCAAGACATGGCGTTAACATATTCAATAATCCAAAAAGTCTCAGGGATTGTAATGAGAAGGTTTTTGCAACAGAGTTTCCTCAATGTTGCACTAAACACCTTGTGACAAGCAATAAAGAGCTTCTCAAAAATTTTGTTGAAGAGTACAAAGATACTGTTATTAAGCCTTTAGACGGAATGGGCGGTGCGTCTATATTCAGGATTAAAGATAATGATCCAAATTTGAGCGTCATTTTAGAAACAATAACAAACCACTTTTCTGAGAAAGTTATGATCCAAGAGTACATACCTGAAATATTAGAGGGAGATAAACGTATTTTGGTGATAAATGGTAAACCCATGCAGGCAGCTATAGCCAGGATACCTGCTCAAGGCGAATTGAGAGGTAATTTAGCAGCTGGAGCTTCTGCTGTAGCAAAATCTTTATCTGAAAGAGATGTCTGGATATGTAACCAAGTCGCTCCATCATTAATTGAGAAAGGACTTCTCCTGGTTGGTTTGGATATTATTGGGGATTATTTAACGGAAGTGAATGTGACAAGTCCAACTTGCTTCAAGGAATATAAGGAGTTGTGTGACATTGATGTTGCTCAAATTTTTATAGAATCGGTAGAAGAAATTTCCCAATGAGCGAAAGTGGACCGAGGGTCATTATGGCCTTTGATTTTGGATTAAAAAATATTGGTATCGCTATAGGTCAAGAAATTACTCGAACAGCCTCGACCTTCTATTCTTTAAAGGCCAATGAAGGCAAGCCTAGATGGGCTGAATTAGACGAAATAGTCGATGACTGGAAACCCAGTTTATTTGTCGTTGGTGATCCCCTCAACATGGATGGAACAAGGAGCAAGATACAAGATTTATCGGATAGATTCTCGAATTCCTTAAATAAAAGATATGATATAAGTATCGAAAAGTCGGATGAGAGATTGACAAGCAGAGAGGCAAACGAGAGATTAGAATCTCTTAAGATTGGAACTAAAGACTCCTCTAATAAACACAGCATATCTGCTCAGATCATCTTAGAAGATTGGTTTAGGAGTAATATGTAATGTCTGGTTCCATTCCTCAAGATTTTATAAGAGATATTGTTGATACAACAGATATCGTTTCTCTTGTTGACTCTTATTTACCTCTTAAAAGAAAAGGAAAGGATCATTGGGGCATCTGTCCCTTTTGTGAAGATGGAAAAAATCCTTCGTTTAGTGTGAGTGAGCAAAAGCAGTTTTATTATTGTTTTAAATGTAGAGCTACAGGTAACGTGATTGGTTTTTTACAGTCCCATCAAGGATATGATTTCATAGAATCTATTGAAGCTTTGGCCGCTAGAGCAGGTATGGAAGTTCCATATGAAAATAGCAATGCTTCGAGTGTCGAAAGAGATCCAATATATGACGCATTAAGATTGGCCACAGAGATATTTGAAAAAAATCTAGCTCAATCTGATAGCTCTGAGCACGTTAGAAAATACATAACTCAAGAAAGAAAAATTTCTACGGATGTCTGCAAGAAATTTTCTATTGGTTACGCAAGCAAATCTTGGGATGCACTCACAACGCAGATGTTGAATTTAAAAGTTAGTGAAGAGATATTAATAAAAGCCGGATTATCTAAAAAAAATAAAGATGGCGGTCTTTTTGATGTGTTTAGAGATAGATTAATGTTTCCCATCAAAGATCGTAAGGGCAGAGTAGTTGGTTTTGGGGGAAGGGTAATGAACCCAGATGATCAACCTAAATACTTAAATACAGGAGATACACCTATCTTTCAAAAAAGTAGAGAGTTATACGGGCTTTTTGAAACACTAGAATTTAGAAAGGATCTTGAAAATATTCTAGTAGTGGAAGGTTATATGGACACTATAGCCTTGTATGAGCATGGAATGAAAAATTCGGTTGCTACTTTAGGCATTGCAACCAATAGATTCCATATTCAAAAGTTACTCCAAGTGGTTAATGAAATAACTTTTTGTTTTGATGGAGATGATGCAGGACGAGGTGCAGCTTGGGGTGCATTGAAAAATGTTTTGCCCGCAATAACCGATGGCACAGAGATTAGATTTCTCTTTTTGCCTGAAGGTGAAGACCCGGCAAGTTTATTGGAAAAGGAATCATCAGAGAATTTTATAAAAATTACTAAAGATTCAAGTTTGCTATCTGAATACTTCATTGAAAGACTCACACAAGCCTCTGAAGTTACTTCTTTAGAGCAGAAAGCTTCCCTAGCAGCTAAAGCAATGGATCTCTTGTCTACTATGCAAGAGAGCTCAATAAAAAGATTGTTAGAAAATGAGGTTGCAAAAGTCACGGGACTTGAAATGGAGGATTTAAAAACTCAAAGTAGAACTATCAATTATCAAAGTAGGGTTAAGAATAAAAGAAATGAAGCAATTGAAGAAAACCATAAAAGTTTTGAGCCTTCAGGGCTAGGTTCTAAGATTTTAACTGTAATTTTGTCTTATCCGTATTTATCAAAAGATATCCATGATATTGAGAGGTTTAGTAATTTCAATGAACCTGAAGTCGCTCTCATGACTGAAGTGGTTACATTTTTTAAAAATAACCCTGAACAAGGTATTTCAGACCTATTGAGTATACTTGATAAAGAATCGGCTTCTTTCATAGGTGCTTTATTGTCTGTACACGACCCAGTCGATGAGCAGAATGCCAATGCCTATTTAAATGATTGTTTGTTTAATCTTAAAAAGTCAGACTCTGTAACGAGAATTCTAGAGCTTAAGGAGGTTTTTGAAGATGGTAAGTTATCTGAAGATGAAACTTTTGAACTTCAGCAACATTTACTGTCTAATATTCATAAATTGGAAGAACCTGAAAAGAATTTATTAAAGGCTTTAAGTCAAAAGACTAATTAGAAATAAATTAAAAGTTAGGTAATTTCTTAAAAAAACTAATATAATTGCGCACCCTTTAAATTTGTTATGGCAAGAAAAGCAAAAAAAACACCCTTAGAAGTAAAAGAAAAAGAAGTTGATTCTCCAGAAGAGTCAGAAGAAGCTCTTTTTGGAGAAGAAGATCTAGAGAACTCTGGTCTCAGAGAGCTTGTTGATAAAGGAAAAGATCAAGGATTCCTTACCTATCAAGACATAAATTCTATGCTTCCAGAAGATATTTCTGATCCTGATCAGGTAGAAGAAACGATTCAAATGCTTATGGATATAGGCATAGAAGTTCTTGAATCTACTAATAATGCTTCAGATGATAATTCAGAAGCTGCCCCTGAAACAATCGCTGATACAAGAACAACTCTTACTACAGTTGAGTCAGAAGTTGGCAGAACAACTGACCCTGTAAGATTGTATATGAGAGAAATGGGAACAGTTGATCTTCTTACGAGAGAAGGAGAGATTGCCATTGCGAAAAGAATCGAGGAAGGGGCCAGAGAGCTTCTCTATGCTTGCTGTTTCTATCCAGGCATAGTCGACAGAATATTAGATGAATACCAAGAAGTTGTGGCAGGAGATAGAAGGCTTTCCGAAGTGATGGTTGGTTTTATGGATATTGAAGAAGGGATACCACCACCTGCCTTAGCCCAAAAGAAAGAAAAAGAAGAAAAAGGTGAATCAGATGACGATGAGCCTACAGGACCTGATCCAGTTGAGGTCAAGAAGAGATTCAGTGCAATCAAAAGACAATATAATAAAGTTGATAAAGCCTGTGTCAGAACAAGAACTAGCAAGGCCGCAATTGCTGAACAGCAAAAATTGGGTGAAATTTTTCAATTCTTAAAATTATCACCAACTCAATTTGAAATAATTGCAAATCCTGCTCGAGATGCTTTAGACATAATTAGAGAAGTAGAAAAATATTTATTCACCATATATGTTAAGCGAGGCAGGATGCCGCGTAAGGATTTTATTCAAGAGTACTCTGGTAATGAAGCCGATTCTTCTTGGTCAGAGAAGATAGCAAAATCTAGAAAGCCTTGGGCTAAAGAAGTTAAATCTAACCTTACTGAAGTCGTTAGATTGCAAAATAAACTGGCGAAACTTGAAAAAATAATCCAGCTTCCTATTAGTGAAATTAAAGACATCAACAGAAGAATGTCTATTGGTGAAGCAAAGACAAGGAGAGCTAAGAAGGATATGGTGGAAGCCAATCTAAGGTTAGTTATCTCAATAGCAAAAAAATATACAAACAGAGGCCTACAATTCTTGGACCTAATTCAAGAGGGTAATATTGGTTTAATGAAAGCTGTTGATAAATTTGAATATAGAAGAGGGTACAAATTCTCTACTTATGCAACTTGGTGGATTAGACAGGCAATTACTCGTTCAATAGCAGATCAGGCAAGAACAATTAGGATTCCAGTCCACATGATAGAGACAATAAACAAGTTAAATAGAGTGTCTCGTCAAATGGTACAAGAAATGGGGAGAGAACCTACACCCGAAGAGTTGGGTGAAAGAATGGATCTTCCGGAAGACAAAGTTAGAAGAGTATTGAAAATTGCAAAAGAGCCTATCTCTACGGAAACTCCAATTGGGGATGAAGAGGACACAACACTTGGTGATTTTATTGAAGATACCTCTATCGATGCACCGGATATAGCCGCAATAGAAGAGAATCTTCAAGGCGCAACAGACGATATTTTAGGTAGTCTCACAGCAAGAGAAGCAAAAGTTTTAAGAATGAGGTTTGGTATAGGTATGAATACAGATCATACTTTAGAAGAAGTTGGAAAACAGTTCGATGTCACTAGAGAGAGAATAAGGCAGATAGAAGCTAAAGCTCTTAGAAAATTAAGACATCCGACAAGATCTTCTCACTTGAAAGGTTTTCTTGACGAATAAATAGGGCCTGTAGCTCAGTTGGTTAGAGCAGTGGACTCATAATCCATTGGTCGGAGGTTCGAGTCCTCCCGGGCCCACCATTATCACTCTCGTTTTATCTCAGCATAGACTTTGCTTGTTCCGTCTTTGAAAAGAATTAGAACATCATAGGGCGTAAATCGATCGCCAACCTCCATTCCAGGTGAGCCTAACGGCATCCCAGGGACTGATAATCCAATGGCATCAAGATTTTTTTCAGCAAGAAATTGAGCAATATACTTACTTGGAATGTGACCCTCAAAGATATAACCATCTTTTGATACAGCGGTATGACATGATCTGTACTCCGGCTTGATGTTATATTTTTCTTTGACCCCTTGAAGACTTCGATGGTCTTTTGAGGATGGAGAAAAACCATTGCTTTCAAGATGCTCTATCCATTTCTTACAGCATCCACAAGTAGGAGTCTTGTGAACCAAAAGTGAAAATTTGCTATCAATACCCTGACTTTGAATTTCAAAAGAGCTGAATGAAATTGAAAATATAAAAAATAGTTGGCTAAACTTAATGCTCATTGTTTGATGATTTGCGTTCATGGCATGATCACTGCTTTAGTCTCTAGACACTCCTCTAAGCCATGAAGGCCATGTTCTCTGCCATTACCAGAAGATTTGTAACCACCAAAAGGCGCTCCTGTTCCTCTGGCACCTCCATTGATGATTACTTGTCCAGCTCTAATCTTTCTTGCCACTTGATTAGCATGAATAGGTTCTCCTTGAACATATCCGGCCAACCCATATTCAGTATCATTGGCCATCTTAATCGCTTCCTCTTCTGAATCATATTTTAGAATTGATAAGACTGGACCAAAAATTTCTTCTCTTGCAATGGTCATATCATTGGTCACATTTGCAAACACAGTCGGTTTTACATAGTATCCTTTTTCATAACCCTCTGGCTTTTCAACACCGCCAGCAACCAAGGTTGCACCTTCCGCAATACCAATTTTGATCATTCTAAGAATCTTTTCATATTGAGGTTTATTCGCAATAGGTCCAATTCTAAATTCTCCTTGAGGATCACCAACGGTAGTACTATTTGCAGTTTGAGCAGCAACCTCAACTGCTTTCTCATAATTTTTCTTAGAAACCAACATTTTTGTTGGTGCATTACATGACTGTCCTGAGTTCAAGAAGCAATGCCCAGCACCGCCTTTTACAGATTTCTCAAGATCCGCAACATCATCCAGAATAATATTTGAAGATTTACCTCCAAGCTCTTGATGCACTCTTTTAACAGAAACTGCAGATGCTTGTGCGACTGCAATTCCAGCTTCAGTTGATCCCGTAAAAGACATCATGGCAACATCTGGATGGTCTGATAAGGCAGCTCCTACAATAGGACCATACCCATTCACCACATTAAACACACCTGCTGGCACCCCAGCTTTATCAAATATTTCTGCAAGCATTAGTGCGCAGTATGGAGAAATCTCACTGGGTTTTAATACCATTGAACATCCTGCAGCAAGGGCGGCTGATGCTTTAGTAGTGATTTGATTCATCGGCCAGTTCCATGGGGTGATCATTCCTATTACGCCTATAGGCTCTCTAATTAACGTGTAATCACCTTCTTTTTTTTCAAATTCATAGTCTTTGAGTGCATCTAAAGTTTCATGCAAGTTTTTGATTCCAGTAGATGCTTGAGCTTTTTCCGAGAGCCAAATCGGAGCTCCCATTTCTTCTGTGATAGTTTGAACTAAGTCATCATATCTATTTTCATATTCAGTAATAATATTGTTTAAGATCTCAATCCGATCTTCCTTTGAAGAATATTGATATGTTTGAAAAGCTGAAGATGCAGATGTAACAGCATGATCAATATCATCTTTTGTTCCAGCAGTAACATGTCCTATGAGCTCTTCATTTGCTGGGTTGATAATTTCTATTTTTTCCTTTGATTTGGATTCCACCCATTTACCATTGATATAGAAATTTAATTTGTCTTTCATGCTGTGTCCTATTTTTTTAATATCAATCCTAACAAATTTTTACTTTAAGTTGGACTAATGCTTGACCTACAGTACTCTCTAAGTTGTATAGTATTTTTCTAAAAGGATTTATATATATGTCAAAAATTATCAATGATTCGTTTACTTTGCCATGCGGCCAGGTAATTAAAAATAGAATATGCAAAGCTGCAATGACTGAGCGAATTGCAAAAGGAAATAATTTAGCCCATCAAGGTCATGTCAATCTATATCGTACATGGGCTGAGGGGGATATTGGCATTTTGCTCACTGGCAATGTGATGGTTGATCAAAAGAATTTAGAAGGCCCGGCAAACGTAGTGATAGATTCAGATAATTATAAAGATCACCTAGATGTCTTGCGTGACTGGTCAGAAGCTGGCACCAAAGATAATACACAGCTTTGGATGCAAATCTCTCATGCTGGCAGACAAACTCCTGGTGAAATTAATGCTTCACCCATGGCGCCTTCAGACGTTGGATTAAAAATTCCAGGGCGCAATTATGGCGTTCCAAAGCCTATGAGTGAGGAAGAAATTTTAGATGTGATTGATCGGTTTGTTTTCACTGCCAAAATTGCTCGTGAAACAGGTTTTACAGGAGTTCAATTTCATTCAGCTCATGGTTACTTATTATCTGAGTTCCTATCTCCAGATATCAATCTTAGAAATGACGCTTGGGGTGGAAGTCTAGAAAATAGATCAAGAATTCATTTAGAGATTATTAAAAAATGCAGAGCAGAGGTTGGTGAAGATTTTCCAATTTCAATGAAACTAAACTCTGCTGACTTTCAAAAAGGTGGATTTACAGAGAATGAAAGTATTCAGGTTGCTAAAATCTTAGAGGAAGCTGGATTAGATCTTTTAGAAATTTCTGGTGGAACCTATGAGCAGCCTAAATTGATTGGAGCTGATCAAATTAGCATTAATCCTGACCGCAGTGAAATCAGAAGAGAGAGCACCATAGCGAGAGAGGCTTATTTTCTTGAATATGCAAAAAATATTAGAGAGGCTGTTTCTTTGCCACTTATGGTTACAGGCGGTTTTAGATCAAAAGATGGTATTGAGAAAGCCCTGCAAAGTAATATCTGTCAGATTGTTGGGGTGGGACGCCCATTATGCGCTGATCCTCATTGCATCAAGAAGATGATCAATGGAAAGCTGGAAGTTTTACCTGCTTTTGAGAAAACTTTGTCTTTAGGTCCGTGGATTTTTTCTCCATCCAGTCCAATTACTTTGGTTCAAGTAATCAATGCCTTTGGAGCTATGGCATGGTTCTATCAGCAAATTAAGAGAATGGCTGATGGTTTAATGCCAGATCATAATCAAAAACTTTTTAATGCATTACGAAAAGATAGTAAGGCAGATAAGCTTGCTTTCAAAGATTATCTAGAACATCGATAGGTTCATGCAAGAATTACCAAGAGCGGGTGATTTGGATGGAATCATTCAGGCTGTCCTTAGGCAGACCTAAAACACTAGATATTTCCTCAAAAACATCAGCTATAAATCCGCGGGGTTCAATATGACCTGCTTCAGGCGCCAATACTCCAGCCTGATCCATGCGACCCTCTGCAAGCATCTTAATGCCACAAGCCAATGGAATTCCTGTAATCTCTCCCATACCTATATTTTTAATTTGTTCGTTCAGATCTGAGTCCTCTGCATCACTTGGTATACAAACCCCCGCACTTGCTGGTATCCCATTTTTTAAGCCATAAGCAAAACCATACATGACTGGAGGGCAATCACCTCCTTTAGGTCTGTTTTGAGAGGATTGCTTGCTTTCTAGCAAAGAAAATAAATTAGCCGCTTTTTCTTTGCTGAGTAATCTCAAGTTCACTAAACTCATTATAGATTTAAGAATGAAGAAGTTAGCATGACCCCCATGAGCGAGGTTGATTGAATCTTTAAGAGTAGGAAAGTAATTTGGGAAAGTTACCGCCTCAGGATGGCCAAATATATTTCCATTAAAATTTGTTAATCCAGGATAGTCGACATTGATTTTCTGGAGAGGCTTGACCATTTTAAAGGCACCGTTTTGGAATATTTTGACTTGCCCCGTCATCTGTTCAACGCCATGCATCATGGCAGCATTTTCAGATTGTTGCATTGCATTTTCATCTAGTGAAGTTCCACCAATATCCCAGCCTGTATAAACTGTAGTTACTTCATCCAATTCACCTATAGCAATGAGCGCCATTAAATTAGTTAGTCCAGGGCTTGCACCTAAGCCAATAGTGGCAGTTACACCAGCTGATTTTGCCTTAGCATCAAGCTTCATCATATCTATTGTAGGCTCCCAATCATCGCAAATATCTATGTAGTTGCAACCTGAGGATATTGCGGCTGCAAGTATTGGAGCTCCAAACTTGAAATAAGGACCGCAAGTATTTACAACAATATCAATATGTTCCATGGCTTGATTTA
>CAJWDT010000013.1 GCA_913031395.1 uncultured Gammaproteobacteria bacterium | reverse complement strand
ATTCCCTCAGAACCATAAAAACACATAGGCCTTATATAACCCTCATCAAGCATATTGTCCTTAAGAATATTTACATGAGCCTTGTTTATAATGTCTTTCGAATATGGAATTTCCATGTTAACTGTAGCGGCTGATTTAAAGAGACGATCTGTGTGATCTGTGAGTCTAAAGATAGATGGCCCTTTATTAGTATCATATGCCCTTACTCCCTCAAAAACTCCCAAGCCATAATGCAGTGTATGTGTTAACAGATGAGTATTAGCATCTTGCCAATCGATTATTTCACCGTCGAACCATATTTTTCCATTTATTTTTGAAAGATCCAAAATCAATACCTCTGTTTTTTTTATATTCTATCTATATTAATTTTTTTATATAGACCAAATAGATTATTGAACAGATATAATCACGCTGTGATTTTGAACCAAAATATATTTAGAGCAAATGATATTCGAGGCGTAGCTTTTGAAGATCTTAAGGAAGAAGTAGTTTTTAATCTTGGAAAGGCTCTTGGGTCAGAATCTTTAATAAGAAAAGAGACCAAATTCATAATTGGTAGAGATTCAAGGTTATCTAGTCCGAAAATCTATGAGTGGCTTTCGGCCGGGGTGATATCAACAGGATGTGACGTTGTGAATATTGGAATTGTAACTAGTCCTATGTTTTATCATTCTACTTACCAACTAGAATCATCAAGCGGAGTAGTTATTACTGGAAGTCATAACCCAGGGGAATATAACGGATTCAAAATCGTTTTCAAAAATAACTCTACTTCCACTGAAGAAATACTTTCATTGAAAGAAAGAATTCTTAATAAAGAATTTTCTGATGGCACTGGCCAAGTAATAACCGAGGATATTAGAGAGAGTTATATTAAAAGAATCATAAATAATATTAATTTAAATAAGAAACTCAATATTTCAATTGATTGTGGTAACGGAGTGGCTGGTGTTGTTGCAAAAGAAGTATATGAGAGACTAGGCTGTAAGGTTACTGAATTGTTTGGAACTCCTGATGGCAATTTTCCAAATCATCATCCTGATCCCTCAAGACCTGAAAATGTTGAAGATCTTATTAATGCAGTTAAGCATAATAAATCGAAAGTAGGCCTTGCATTTGATGGTGATGCTGACAGATTGGGAGTTATCTCCTCAGAAGGAGAAATGATATTTCCAGATATGCAAATGATTTTATTCTCTAGACAAATCATTAAAGATAAACCTAATGCCAAGATAGTCTTCGATGTTAAATGTTCAAAACTACTATCTGATGAAATTATGAAATTGGGAGGTAAGCCTTTAATTTGTAAAACAGGTCATACCTTCATCAAACAAAAAATTAGAGAGGAAGAGGCTTTTCTAGGAGGAGAAATGAGTGGGCATATTTTTTTCAATGACAGATGGCCAGGATTTGATGATGGAATTTACGCAGGGGCTAGGATGCTCGAGATCATAGCCAGTTCTGAGGAAGAAAATATCTTTGACTCTATTCCGAAGATGTTTTCTACACCAGAAATTAATGTCTCTTCGACTGATGAAGAAAAGTTCCGAATAGTCGAACAATTCAAGAATAATTATAATCTTGAAAATGCCAATATCATCGATATTGATGGTATAAGAATTGAATTTGAAAAGGGCTGGGGTCTCTTAAGAGCATCCAACACCTCACCAGTATTGGTGCTTAGATTCGAAGCAGAGACAGAGGTTGAGTTAATAAAAATTAAAAATATGTTTTTAGAAAACCTCAAAAGTATCAAAGCTGATATAGAAGAATTTTAAAGATGACTATCTCAAGAAAACAAGCAGAAAATATAGCTTCAGTCTTAAGCGAAGGATTACCTTACATACGTAAATTTAAGGATAAAATTATTGTTGTTAAATATGGTGGAGCTGCGATGACCGATCCATCCCTCAAGGAAAGCTTTTCAAGAGATATTGCATTAATGAAGTTGGTAGGAATGAAGCCGGTAATTGTTCATGGAGGGGGGCCTCAGATTGGAAAAGAACTCGAGAAAGCTGGAATAGAGTCGAAATTTGAAAATGGACTCAGAGTAACTAATAAGCCTACTATGAATATAGTTAAGAAAATTCTAGGGACACAAATTAACCATGAAATAACTAGATTGATTAAGAAGTTTGGTGGTAATTCCATTTCTTTTAATCACAGTAAGTATCAAATTGTTAATGCAACAAAAAAATCTTTTGAAGATGGCACTGACTTAGGGCTTGTTGGCGAAGTTATTAAAATTAGGACAAGTGATCTAAAGAAGAGCTTAAGTAATGGTTTTATACCAGTTATTGCACCAATTGGTGTGTCTAAAAACAATGAATTCTTGAATATAAATGCCGATGAAGTAGCTGGAGAGGTTGCCCAAGCCTTGAAGGCTGAAAAACTAATTCTTCTGACTGATGTAAAAGGTATTGGAGACTCAGATAATAAATTGATTTCAAAAGTCTCATTAAGCAAAGGTCAGAAAATTCTTAAAGAAAAATTCATAAAAGGCGGAATGACCCCAAAACTTTTATCTGCACTAAGTGCAAGAAGAAGTGGGGTAAAGTCTTGTCATATTATAGACGGAAGAGTGCCTCATGCCGTTTTATTGGAAGTCCTCACTGAAGAAGGTGTGGGAACTATGATAAGCTGATTCGCTTATATGGAACAGCTTAAACCACGCCAATTAGATATCATGCAAAATCTAGCAAAAATGCTAGGAGAGAAGGGTCCGGTGAAAATTACAACTTCCTTACTTTCAAAAGAATGTGGTATTACTGAGGCAGCTATCTATAGACATTTTCCAAGTAAAAGAAAGATTTATTCTGGTTTGGTAGATTTCTGCGAGCAGAATATCTTTGATTTAATTACAAATATCAACTCTTCGGATGGTGATGAATTAGAAAAAACAAAAAGAATGCTTATCCTTTTAGTAACTTTCAGTGAAAAAAATCCAGGCTTAGCCAGATTGCTAACACGAGAAGCTTTCTCAGTAGACGAAACAAGTCTTGACGAAAGAATAGGTCAAATGATGTCCAAAATAGAGCTGCTCATTAAACAAAACTTGCAGAAGTATGAACAAGAAACAAAGAAAAAATTGGCACTACCTACCGCATCAGCTGCTAACCTCTTACTTGCATGTTCTGAGGGTATTATTCAACAGTTTGTAAGATCTGGATTTCAAGACACACCTTCAAAGAGAATAAATGATCAATTTGAATTTTTAATCAAAGCTTTGGAAGTTAGTTAGGTAAATTTTCTTCTAGAAAATATTCAAATATAGGGTTCTTGCTCTGATCATTCGCAATCTTTCCTGATTTCTTGTCAATCTTTACTATAGATAACCCTTTTGGGGGAAGGCTGTTTGTAATAGGAATTAAATCAATAATATCTTTTTTGTAATTCATCCAGATTGGGAGTGCTGTTGAAGATCCGAACTCTCTATCTCCTAGGCTTTTAGGCTGATCAAAGCCCATCCAAACAGATGAAACTATCTCTTCGTTATACCCAGTAAACCAAGTACTTTCAGCATTATTTGTTGTACCAGTTTTACCAGCAAAGTCTTTACGATTTAGTTCAGAGATCTTTCTAGCTGTACCACGTGCAGCCGCTTCTTTCAAAATGTCATTAATCAAAAAAGCCACTCGAGAATCAATTACTTGTTTTGGTTCTTCTTTTTTATGTTCATAGAGCACTTCTCCAGATCTTCCTATAATTCTTTCTATCATGTACGGTTTTATTCGTTTACCGCCATTTGCAAAAACAGCATAAGCTGCAGCATTAGTCATGGGGTTATGTGAAGCAGTTCCAAGAGAAAGAGATAAATCAGATGGCAGTCTTTGCTTATCAAAGCCAAATTTTTCTGCATATTTTCTTACCTTTTCAACACCTATCTCTCTTAATAATCTTACGGATACTAAATTTCTGCTTTCTAGAAGCCCTTCTCTTAGTCGAGTAGGTCCATAAAATTTTCCACTAGCATTTCTTGGTTTCCATTTTTCTTCTAATGCATTATCCTCAAAAATAATGGGCGCATCGTTAATCAACGATGCAGGTGTGAAACCTTCTGAAAAGGCAGCAGCATAAAGGAAAGGTTTAAAATTTGATCCTAAGAGTGGCGACGCCTGTTCTACTCGATTAAATTTACTTAAGAAAAAATCATATCCTCCGACTAAAGAGAGTATTGATCCATCATGTGGGTCTAAGGAGATAAGAGCACTTTGTGCTTCAGGAATCTGCGTAAGTGAAATACTCTTTGTGACATAATCTCTTTTTAGCCAAACGATATCACCTTCAGTGAGAATATCTGAAAAGCCTCTAGGCTTTGTACCTCTTCTGTTTTCATTTATGTAGGGTCTGGCCCAACTTAATTTGTCAGACCATAAAACATCTAAGATCTTTCCATCTTTTGTGAGACATCTAAGAAAATCTTCGGCATTAATCACAACTGCAAGAAATCGATCTTGATTTTGAGCATATGCTTCAAGAGACTGAAAGACTAATGATAATTCGTTTTCTTCATTTGAGTCTATAGAGTCTGAAATAAGAATATCTTCAATATCCAGCAGTTGTTCTTCTTTAGATAAATCAAAGAAATTAACTGGGAATAGATTTGCGATATTCTCAGGCTTTCTAAAACCATGACGTCTATCGTAACTCTCTAGTCCTTTCTCTACTGCATTAGTTGCTGAGTTTTGAAATTTAGAATTTATAGTTGTGTAGACCTCTAAACCCTCTGAATAAGCTCTTAAACCATACTCCTGAATCATATATCGCCTTATTTCTTCAGCGACATAAGGAGCTTTAACCTCTGAAACTAAACCAAAATAGTTTGCAGTTAGAGGTGCATTTTTTGCTAACTTAAATTGTTCGGGGTGTATGTACCCTAAATCTAACATCCTATTTAAAATCCAATTTCTTCTTATCTGGGCCCTAGCAGGATTTACGAGTGGATTTATAGATGAAGGCGCTTTAGGTAAAGCAGCAATCATAGCCCATTGTGCTAGATTAAGTTGCTCCAAGGGCATCCCGTAATAAACTTCACTGGCTGCAGCAATCCCATATGCCCTATTCCCAAAAAATATTCTATTTACATAAAACTCAAATATCTCTTCTTTCGTGTAAGTTTCTTCTAATCTGTATGCTAAAAAGATATCTTTAACCTTTCTAAAAAGACTCACATCTCTACTTGTTAAGTAGTTTCCTGCAACTTGCATGGTGATCGTGCTACCGCCGCCCTGAATTCTTCCAGATAAAATTAGTCTATAAACGGATCTAATTAATCCTGTGTAACTTACTCCGGAGTGCGAAAAAAAATCATCATCTTCTGCAGCCAAAACAGCATTTACATAATGTTCTGGAATCTCTTCAAATTTTAAAGCGGTTCTTCTTTTCTCCCCGAATTCTCCTATGAGTTTTTTATCTGATGAATAAATTTTTAAAGGTATTTGTAGTTCAATAGACTTTATCCTCTCTTCGTCAGGCAGTTTACTGTCTATGTATATGTTAAGACTTGAGATAGTCATAACAACTAAACAAAAGAAGATTAAAATAAGTTTCCATACAATGGAATTTCTATTCGGACTAAAATATCTCTTTAAATTTAGCAACATCTAGGAGTTATAATAACTCAATGAGACTAATAATTATCGGGCCTATGGCATCAGGTAAGTCTGTTGTTGGAAAAAAGTTATCCAAAAGGTTGGATATAGATTTCTATGATACGGATGAAGAAATAGTTAAAAAAACAGGGGTAACAATCTCTCATATATTTGATATAGAGGGAGAAGATAAGTTTAGGTCAAGAGAAATGAATGTTTTTTCCGATCTAATCAAAAAAGATGGCTGTGTAATATCGACAGGCGGTGGTATTGTTTTGAAAGAAGAAAATAGGGAATTATTAAAAAAAGGTACAGTTTTATATCTTAAAACTTCGATTCAAACTCAGTTAGAGAGAACAATGAATGATAAAGAAAGACCTCTACTGAGAGGGAAAGAAAACAAAGAAGTCACTCTTAGGAAGATGGCAAAATTACGTAATCCTTTGTATGAAAAATCGAGCAATTATATTATTGAAGAGACAGATAACTCTAATCAAACAGTTGATAACATAATAAAGCAACTAAACGAAAGTAAATGAAGAATTTAAGTATAACAACTGCCTCAAAGAACTACTCTGTCTTGGTTGGTAATGACTTATTTAGCACCAAAAACTTTCAAGAGTTTAATGGGAAAGAAATTCTATTAGTAGTTGACTCTAACATTGGAGAATCAGCTAGAAAGTTAATATCTCAATTACTTAACGATTTATCGACAAAGTTCATAGAGATACAAATTGAAGCTAATGAAAAGAATAAATCGAACCATTCCCTTGGTCAAATTCATGATGAATTAATAAGTCATAACTTTAGCAGAGACTGCATCCTCTTTGCTTTAGGTGGAGGAATTGTATGTGATCTTACTGGTTTTGCAGCAGCAACATATCAAAGAGGTGTTGAATTTGTTTTGCTCCCTTCTACATTATTGTCTCAAGTGGATGCCTCTGTTGGAGGCAAAACGGCTATTAATCATCCTAAAGGGAAAAATATGATAGGTGCTTTCCACCAACCTTCTAAAGTTCTTAGTGATACCAGTCTTCTAAAAAGTCTAAACGAAAGGCAAGTCAGAGAAGGTCTGGCTGAAATTGTTAAGCACTCGTTGATAATTGACGAAGGATTCTTTGATTGGTTATCAGAAAATATTGATCAACTTATTGCAACAAATGAAGAAAAACTTTTAGAAGCTGTAGCTAAATCAATTGAAGTAAAAGCTAAAATTGTAGAAAAAGATGAAACTGAACAAGGAATCAGAAAATGGCTTAATCTTGGCCATACTTTTGGTCATGCAATAGAACTATACGGAGAATACCTTGATTATTCCCATGGGGAATCAGTTGCTTTGGGTATGATTATGGCTACCAATCTATCAATTTCTATTTTGAATCTTGATGAAGAGCAAGGTAAAAAAATTAAAACTCTTATCTCCTTAATTTTGACCGAAGAAATGTTAAAAACAGAATTTGATGGAGAAAAATTATTTCAACTTATGTCTTCCGATAAAAAGAGGGAAGGAGATAAACTTAATTTCATTCTTCTCAATGAGATTGGCGAGCCTAAAATAGTTTCGGGACTAGAAAAAGCAGATATACTCAAAGCAATAAAAATAAGCTAGTCCATCTTCACAGAATAGCCAACAAAAGGTACAATCCTAAGCCTGCGCAACCCCCTGATTTAGTTTAAGTCACTTTTTTTGACTAGAAATATAAATCCACAAAATATGAATAAAATTTCGCTTAATAATAAGTACAGATTTGGTTTCCCTGAAAAAAGTGGGTTATACGATCCGCAATTTGAAAAAGACTCTTGTGGAGTTGGACTAGTTGCTAATATAAAAGGAATACCTTCAAGAGAAATTATGGATGATGCATTTAATGTAAATTCAAAAATGGATCATAGGGGCGGATGTGGCTTTGAAGAAAATACTGGAGATGGAGCGGGTATCTTGATGGCTATTCCTGATAGTTTCTTTAGACAAGAAGCAGAGAAATTAGGTATGAACCTTCCAGACGCAGGTAAATATGCAGTAGGTAATATATTCTTGCCAATTGATGCCGATGAGAGAAAAGTTTGTATAAAACAAACAGAAAAAATTATTGCAGAAGAAAACCAAATCTTTCTTGGGTGGAGAGATGTTCCAACAGATGCTAACAAGGCTGACGTGGGACCAGCTGCAAGAGGAGCTCAGCCTCACATATCTCAACTTTTTATAGAATCTAAAACAGGTCTCTCACAGGATGAGTTTGATAGGCAAATTTATTTAATTAGAAAACGTATTAGCCATGCAATTCGCAGTAACCAGAGTCTAGAAGAAGCTAAACTTTTTTATGCTTGCAGCCTATCATCAACAGTAATTGTATACAAAGGCATGCTTACACCTTCTCAGTTATTTCCATTCTATCCAGACTTAGAAAGCCAAGATTTCAAAACACATCTGGCAATGGTCCATTCAAGATTTAGTACCAATACATTCCCTTCCTGGGATAGAGCACAACCCAATAGATATATGTGTCATAACGGAGAAATAAACACGCTAAAAGGTAATATAAATGCAATGAAAGCTAGGCAGGGCATTGTTGAAAGTGATTTATTCGGAAGCGATATAGAGAAACTTTTTCCAGTTACTGAGCTTGATTGCACTGATTCAGGAAGTTTTGATAATGTTCTTGAATTTTTGATCCTTTCTGGAAGGAGTCTTCAAGAGTCAGTAATGATGATGATCCCAGAAGCTTGGCAGTCTGATATCAACATGAGTGAAGAAAAGAAAGCTTTCTATCAATATAGCTCTTCTATGATAGAGCCTTGGGATGGTCCGGCATCTATTGTATTCACAGATGGGAAAAAAGTTGGAGCAGTTCTGGACAGAAATGGTCTAAGGCCAAGCAGATTTTATCTAACGAATGATGATAAAGTCATTATGGCTTCTGAGGTTGGTGTTCTGCCTGTGGATAATCAAAAAATAATATCTAAAGGCAGGCTACAGCCTGGAAAAATGTTCTTAATAGACTTTGAAAAAGGACAAATGATTCCTGATGAAGAGATCAAAAAAGAAATTTCTCATAGCCATCCATATAGTGAATGGAATAAATCTATCGTAGATCTAGAGGATATCAAGACGGAAGATGAACAAGAGGTTATCGAAGCTGATCTTATCCCTAGAATGAGGTCATTTGGCTTCACAACTGAAACCATGCAATTTATGTTATTGCCGCTTGTAAACGAACTAAGAGATCCTCTAGGATCTATGGGCAATGATGCTGCATTAGCTTGTTTATCAGATAAACCGAGACTTTTATTTGATTATTTCAAACAACTCTTTGCTCAAGTTACTAACCCGTCAATAGATTCCATCAGAGAAGAGGTTGTAATGTCTCTGGAATGTTTAATTGGACCAGAAGGTAATTTATTAGAGAACAATCCAGAGAATGCAAGGAGACTAAGAGTCCAAAACCCTATCCTTTCTAACAAAGAACTAAGAGCAATTCGAAATATTTCCAATGCGAACTGGAAAACAAAAACGATAGACTTGTCTTACCTGAAAAAAGACGGCCTAAGTGCAATGAAAAATAGACTGGATGAGGTTTGCGAAGAAGCTGAAGCTGCTATTCATGATGAATACTCATTTATTATTTTATCTGATAAAAATACTTCACAATCACACATGTCATTAAGTTCGCTATTGGCTTGTTCTTCTATCCATCATTACTTAACAGAAAGACAGCTTAGGTCAAAAATAGGTATTGTTATAGAAACTGGAGAAGCAAGAGAAGTGCACCATCATTGTTTACTTTTTGGATTTGGAGCTGATGCAATAAATCCTTATCTAGCTTTCGAAGCAATCATGCAGTCAGAAAAAGATGGGGTTTTAAAGAATAAAAAGTTTAGCAACTCGGATGAAATTATTCAGGCATACAAAAAAGGCACAAAAAAAGGAATTCTGAAAGTGATGGCTAAGATGGGAATCTCAACTCTACACTCTTACAAGGGAGCACAAATATTTGAAGCCGTAGGATTATCAGATGAGATTATTGAGAAATCTTTTCCTGGAACTGCCAGCAGGGTTGGAGGAATTAATTTTGAGGGTCTATTCAATGAGCAATTGCGAAGACATGATCTTGGATATCCAAAAGATGATATCAAAGTAACTAATTTGACTAATCCCGGAGATTTCCATTGGAGAAATGGTGGTGATGCTCATATGTGGGACCCAAAAACTATCGCCTCACTTCAGCTAGCCTCTAGAACGAATGATGAAAATGCATATTGGGATTTTGCAAAGCATGCGAATGAGGTCTCTACTAAACAAAGTTCGCTTAGGGGGTTATTGAAATTTAAAAAATCAATTGAACCTATAAATTTAGAAGAAGTCGAAAGTGAAAAGGAAATAGTTAAAAGATTTGCCACTGGAGCTATGAGTCTAGGCTCTATCTCTACTGAATCTCATGAATCTCTAGCTATCGCCATGAATCAATTAGGTGGAAAATCAAATACTGGTGAAGGCGGTGAAGATCCAATCAGATTTAAGCCTGATGCTTCTGGAATCTCAAAAAGATCTGCAATCAAACAAGTTGCCTCTGGAAGATTTGGCGTGACAATGAATTATCTGACCAACTCCGACGAGTTACAAATCAAAATCTCTCAAGGCGCCAAACCAGGAGAAGGTGGAGAATTGCCGGGCAAAAAAGTAGACGATTACATCGCTAAAATTAGACATTCTACCCCAGGAGTTGGATTGATAAGTCCACCACCCCATCATGACATTTATTCTATTGAAGATATCGCACAACTCATTCATGATTTAAAGAATGCAAATCGTAGATCTAGGATAAGCGTTAAATTAGTATCTGAAGTTGGAGTTGGAACCATTGCCGCAGGTGTTGTTAAAGCTAAGACGGATCATCTTGTCATTGCTGGTCATGATGGAGGAACTGGAGCGTCTCCTTTGACTTCAATTAAACATGCAGGACTGCCATGGGAACTCGGTGTTGCAGAAACCCATCAAACTTTAGTGATGAATAACTTGAGATCGAGAGTTGTTCTTCAAACAGATGGCCAGATAAAAACTGGAAGAGATGTTGCCATTGCTGCTCTTCTCGGTGCTGAAGAATTTGGATTTGCTACTGCACCACTTGTTACCTTAGGCTGCATCATGATGCGTAAATGCCACTTAAATACTTGTCCAGTTGGTATCGCCACGCAAGATAAAGAGTTAAGGAAGAAGTTCAAGGGCAAACCTGAGCATGTGGTGAACTATTTATTCATGGTCGCAAAAGATTTACGTATGATCATGGCAGAGCTTGGATTTAAAACTGTTGATGAAATGATAGGTCGAGTTGATTGCTTAGAAACCGATCAAGCAATTGATCACTGGAAAAGAAGCGGCTTAGATTTTAGTGGAATTCTGCAGCCAGCCAAAAAAATATTTGATAACACTGAGGTATACAATACCCAATCTCAAGATCATGGTTTAGATAAAGCCCTAGATAATTCTCTAATAGAAAGATGCAGAAATGCAATTACTAATGCGGAAAAGATTTCTTTCAAAAGCCCAATTTTAAACATAAATAGAACCGTGGGCACTATGCTTTCAAATGAAGTGGCAAAGGTTTGGGAATCAAATGATTTACCCGAAGATACAATAGAAATTAATTTTGAAGGTTCCGCTGGCCAAAGTTTTGCAGCTTGGCTGGTGAAGGGAATAAAATTTAAGCTGGAAGGTGATGCTAATGATTACGTCGGTAAAGGTTTATCGGGAGGTAAATTGATTATCCATCCCCCTAAGGATAGTCTTTTCAAAGCTGAAGATAATATATTACTGGGTAATGTTGCTCTCTATGGTGCTACAGAAGGAGAGGCATACTTTAGAGGAATTGCCGCAGAGAGATTTTGTGTAAGGAATAGCGGAGCAACTGTGGTTGTGGAAGGTATAGGTGATCATGGATGCGAATATATGACTGGCGGTAAGGCCGTCATTCTGGGTCCTACTGGTAGGAATTTTGGTGCAGGTATGAGCGGAGGTATCGCTTACATTTACAACAAAAAAGAAGATTTTGAAAAGAATTGTAATCAAGAAACATACGAGATAGAAGATCTTATAGAAGAAGATCTTAAAGACCTCAAATTTTTAATACAAAAACATTTTGATTACACCGAATCAACTGTTGCTCAAAATATTTTGAGTAATTGGGAAAAAGAATCTGAAAGATTTGTAAAAGTAATGCCAACAGATTACAAACGTGTCTTAAATGAAATAAAGAGTAAGAAGCAAATTAATAATGGGTAAAACTACAGGGTTTAAAGAATTTTCAAGAGCAGTCGAACCTTATCGTCCTGCCAAAGAAAGAATACTAGATTTTAAAGAAATCTATACTGATCATGATGATGAAAAACTAGCTGTTCAAGGAGCTAGGTGTATGGATTGTGGGGTCCCTTTTTGTCAATCTGGCGAAGGATGTCCTGTTTATAATCTTATTCCAGAATGGAATGATCTTGTGTATCAAAATAAATGGGAAGAAGCATTCGATAAACTCATGCTAACCAATAATTTCCCTGAAGTAACAGGAAGAGTTTGTCCAGCAGTGTGTGAAGGAGCTTGTGTTTTAGGAATTACGGAAAGTCCTGTGGCTATCAAAAACTTAGAATTTGCAATTGCAGATAAAGGATTTCAAAACGGTTGGTTAAAACCGCAAATTCCAACAAATCGAACAGGTAAGACTATTGCTATTGTGGGTTCTGGCCCTGCAGGTTTATCGGCAGCTCAGCAGCTTAATAGTGTAGGCCACACCGTTAAAGTATATGAAAGGGCTGACAGGATAGGTGGCCTCATGATGTATGGCATTCCTAACATGAAATTAGATAAATCTATTATTGATCAAAGATTAGAAGTTATGGAAGCTGAAGGAATCCAATTTTTCTCTAATGCAGATGTAGGAGGCCAGGGAGAGAACTCAGTGAGTATGAAAGAATTGGATCAATCCAACGATATCATTTTGTTAACAACTGGTGCAACGAAACCGAGAGATCTACCAATCCCCAATAGAGAGGGAGTGGGAGTTCATTTTGCCATGGACTTTCTGAGAGCAAACACGAAGAGTCTTTTAGATTCTGATCATGATGATGGTAAATACATCTCTGCTAAAGGAAAGAAAGTTATTGTCATAGGTGGAGGAGATACAGGAACTGACTGCATAGGTACATCTTTAAGACATGAGTGCCAATCTTTAATCAATTTTGAAATCATGCCAGAACCTCCAAAAGAACGATCGGAGAATAATCCATGGCCTCTATTTCCAAGAGTTTACAAGGTGGACTATGGTCATGAAGAATCTAAAGAAATTTATGGTGATGACCCCAGAGTATACTCAATTTCAGGTAAGGAATTCTTAAGGAATGAAGATGGCACATTGAGAGGGATTAGAACAGTCGAAGTAGACACTAACTTTAAAGAAGTCCCAGGATCAGAACAAGAATGGGAAGCTGATTTGATTCTTTTAGCTATGGGATTTTTAGGTCCGGAGCACTACGCAGTAGATAAACTGGAAGTTGAACTTGATGAAAGATCAAATTACAAAGCAGAACACAATATACATCAAACATCTAACCCTAAAGTCTTCGCTGCAGGAGACTGCAGAAGAGGACAATCTCTTGTAGTTTGGGCAATCAATGAAGGGCGAGCTGCAGCGCGTGAAATAGATCTTAGTTTAATGGGAGAGACTACTCTCAAATAAGAACCAAAGTCTTCATTTCCCTTCAAAGATAGTTTGTACTAAAGTAGTTTTACTAAAACTAATCTTATTGCCATATGCTTCAAGCTTATAAAAAATTCATTGCCTCCTTTATTATCTTAACCTCATTTTCAATTTATGGTTTTGACTTAACTGGGGAAGGTATAAACCTATCTGGAAAAATTAACTCTACTTCTCTGACAGATTCAGGCGGTGTAATTGATGTTGTTTCAGATAATGAAAAATATGGAAAAACTTGGTTAACCTATAACGTTAAAGTGAATAATCCTAATTCACCAGATCAAGGGTCATTTCAGGGAAGAGCTATTGCAATTAACAATGATGGTTTAAGGGTGAGCGCTTCTAGACAAGGAGTTTGGAGTCGCGAGGGATATATTTATTCTTTCTATTCACTGGACGATGTAAGTGATGGAAACCAGTTCTTATGCATAACGACTATGAACTTAAAAGACGATACTGTGGAAATGCGCTTTTACCCTAAATAGAAATTACTTTTTCACAACGCGCATTAATCCTTCTTGAACGGCTGAAGCAACTAAGATTCCTTTTTCAGTATATACGCTACCTCTGTTAAACCCTCGTGCATTACTGGCGCTTGGACTATCAGTTGAGTAAAGCATCCATTCATCTGCCCTAAATGGTCTATGAAACCACATGGCATGATCCAAGCTTGCGCTCATCACATTACCTTTTGCAAAACTTAACTTATGTGGATTCATAGATGTACTAAGAAGACCCATATCGGAAGCATAAGCCAAGATAGCCTGGTGCTGTAAAACATCATCTGGTAACTTTCCTACTGCCTTCATCCAAACATGCTTATAAGGCAATTTATTTGTAGGCTCATCAAACATGCTTTCTCCTGGTAAGTGCCTCATTTCTATAGGTTTTTCTCTTAAAAAGAAATCCCTATATTTCACAGGTATCTTATCTATCATTTTCTTTTTAATCTCTAACTCACTTACACATTCATTTGGACCCGGAATATCATCCATATTAATTTGATGAGAAGGACCCTTCTCTTTTTTATGGAAAGATAGAGCCATATCGAATATCGGTTCACCTTTTTGTATAGCTACAACTCTTCGAGTAGTGAAACTCCCACCATCTCTAGTTCTTTCAACGTTGTATATGATTGGGTACTCCATATCACCTGGACGAAGAAAGTAAGCATGTAAAGAGTGAGCAAATCTCCCTTTGGGCACAGTCCTGGCAGCGGCCGTTAAAGCCTGTCCTATAACTTGACCACCAAAAACTCTTGGTCCTCCTATATTCTCACTTTGACCTCTAAAAAGGTTTTCTTCTAATGTTTCAAGATCTAATAACTTGATTAATTTATTTAAAGCTTTCTTTTTCATATTAAGTAAATTTCTTTTCATCCCACCAAGGGTAGTATTCAGGCATATCCTTTGAAACTTTATTAGGGAATTCAGGCGGTCGTTTCTCAAGAAATGAGTTCACACCTTCTTTAGCATCATCCCCTCTTCCAAGCTCATAAATAAACCTTGAATCTACTTTATGTGCCTCCATTGGGTGATCGGCACCAAGCATTCTCCATAGCATTTGTCTGGTTAGAGATACTGATACTGAAGACGTATTTTGGATAATTTCATTTGCTATTGATTTAGCCTCCTCTAATAGTTCTTCCGGTTTATGAACGGATCTAATTAATCCGCCCTCTTTAGCTTCTTGGGCACTGAAAACTTTTCCTGAATAAGTCCATTCCAAAGCTTTACTTATTCCAACCAGTCTAGGCAAGAACCAGCTTGATGCTGCCTCAGGGACAAGGCCTCTTCTTGCAAAAACGAAGCCGAACTTAGCATCTTCACTAGCGAGTCTTATGTCCATTGGCAATGTCATAGTCACCCCAACTCCCACTGCAGGTCCATTAATTGCTGCAATAATTGGTTTAGGACAATCAAAAATTGATAGAGTTGTTCTACCACCACCATCTCTCATCCATTCAGGATCTTTCTTATGGTCTGTTTCATCTCCTTTATTATTTCTTACGTCTCGGTTAAAAGTATTTGATCCAGAAGACAGGTCGGCCCCCGCACAGAAACCTCTGCCCGCTCCTGTCACAATAATAATTCTAACTT
This sequence comes from uncultured Gammaproteobacteria bacterium, assembly GCA_913031395.1. Taxonomy (GTDB): domain Bacteria; phylum Pseudomonadota; class Gammaproteobacteria; order Magnimaribacterales; family Magnimaribacteraceae; genus Magnimaribacter. The sequence continues at coordinate 10,782 of CAJWDT010000013.1, read as the reverse complement.
CATCATCTTTGCCGGCATTATCAAATGCAGAAATCAATTCATCCATCATTTGGCCAGTAAAAGCATTCAGCTTATCTGGTCTATTTAGAGTTAAAGTTAATATATTGTTTTCTACTTCATATTTTATAGTTTCATAGTTCATAAAATCATCCTATTCAATTAAATGGTCAACTTCATCGGCCGGTACATGACCTTCTGCCTTACTCACTTCCTTTGCAGGCACTCCAGCGACAGTCGTTCCTTCTCTTACATCATTCAACACTACACTTCCAGCTGCAATTTTAGCATTCTTTCCAATCTCTACATTTCCTAAAATTGTTGATGAAGCACTTAGCAAAACGCCTTCTCTCACTTTAGGGTGTCTATCTCCAGTTTCCTTGCCAGTCCCTCCCAAAGTTACGCCTTGAAATATAGATACATTATCCTCAATTACAGAAGTCTCTCCAATAACAACACCAGTTCCATGATCTATCATAATACCTTTGCCTAATTTTGCTGCAGGATGGATGTCCACACCGTACACCTCAGATGTTCTGCTTTGAAAGTAATGAGCCAAGGTATGCCTAGAATTTTGCCACAGCCAACTTGCAACTCTATGTGATTGCAATGATTTAAACCCTTTAAAAAATAATAAAGGTTCCGACAAGTATCTGCAGGAAGGATCTCTTTGCTTGGCTGCCAATAAATCTGTCATCGTTCCTTCTAAGATCTCATCGCTTGAGTTGATAGAGTCCTTTATGACACTCTGTAACATCATTGGCTGAACCGAGCTGCTTCCTAGATCATTCGCTATCAAATCAGCTACAGCGGAAGAGAACGAGTGATGTTCAAGAACAGTAGTATGAAAGAAACTAGCCAAGACAGGTTCAGCCTGAACTCTTCTTAAAGTTTCTTCTTGAATAGTCTCCCATATTTTGTCTATTTCTTCTTTTTTTTGCATCCACATATTGTACTGCAGCCTAAGTATTGCTGAAATGATTCAAATCAGGATAATGGGGCGCCTCTCTTTTTAAAAAAATAAAAAATGAACAATAAAACTGATCAACAAGTCCCTAATAAAGAAATTGATGTCAGAAAAACTTTTGAAATAGACATCGATATGAAAGTCATGGCTTTTGACGAGCCTAATGAACATGTCCCTGCTATCGACTCAGCTTATAAGTTTGATAAAGATACTACAACGGCAATACTTGCAGGATTTTCTCATAACCGTAGGGTTATGATTCAAGGTTACCACGGCTCTGGAAAATCAACACACATAGAACAAGTTGCAGCTAGGCTTAATTGGCCCTGTATCAGAGTTAACTTAGATAGCCACATAAGTAGAATAGATTTACTAGGAAAAGATGCAATAACCCTTAAGGACGGTAAACAAATTACTGAATTTAAGGAAGGGATTTTACCCTGGGCACTTCAGACTCCTACTGCACTTGTATTTGACGAATACGATGCAGGCAGACCAGATGTAATGTTTGTGATCCAGAGAGTGCTAGAAGTAGAGGGTAAACTAACGCTTTTAGATCAAAATAAAGTAATCTCTCCTCATTCAGGCTTTAGATTATTCGCTACTGCTAACACTGTTGGTTTAGGAGATACTTCCGGCCTCTATCACGGAACACAACAAATAAATCAAGGACAAATGGACAGATGGCATATTGTCTCTACTCTTAACTATCTTGATCCTGATTTAGAACTCAAGGTTGTGCTCTCTAAGGTTCCAGGACTAGATAACAAAGAAGGATTAGAAACAGCAAAAAATATGATTTCGGTTGCCAACTTATCTAGGCAAGGTTTTGCTAATGGTGATATCTCTACCCTGATGTCTCCTAGGACTGTGATTAGCTGGGCAGAAAACTATCAAATATTTCATGATTTAAATAAATCCTTTGAAATAACTTTCCTCAATAAGTGTGATGAAACAGAAAGAGTGATTATTGCTGAATACTATCAAAGGTGTTTCAACTCAGAAACTGTAGACTCTATTGCAGAAGAGATAGAAAAACCTTAATTTCTAAATGGCCTCCAAGAGTTCTCAATCTGAAACCGTAAAAGAGGCTGTATCAGCCGCAACAAGAGCAATATCTGGTAATCCTGAACTAGAAATTAATTTTGGTGGCATGGGTTCATCCTTGCCAAATCCACCTAACTCCCTAAAGGACTTAACTTCCTTTAGAGGTAAAGCTGACTCTATAGCTTGCATAGAAAAATACAGAGACAAAACAATAAAAATTAACTCTGGGGTAGAGAAAATTAATTCACTAATTAGAGTTATGGAAGATACTCGTGTTGAAATACTGGGCTCGTTAAATTATCCAGGTGTAGCCTCAAATCTCTCTGCAAAATTTAAAGAAAAATCTAAGTTGCATGAAAGTTTTGAAGAACAAGAAGATCAACTAGAGATTGCTTTAGAAACATGGCTTCGAAAAACTTGCTTACCAAATGAATCAGATTCTCAATCAAATTTATTCCTAAAATACTGGGGAAAGTTATTTGATAGCCAAGGAGAAGAGTTTAAAAAAAATCTGATAGATTCATTAAATGATCAAGCAAGATTCTATGATATTGCAGAGAATTTCTTGAAGAACCTTAACATAGAAGATGAAGAAAATGATTCTGATGATAATGATGTTGAGGATGATTCTGAGCAAGAAGAACAGACATCTTCAGATCAAAATGAGGAAGAAGAATCTCAAGAATCAGACAGCTCTGATGAGCAGGAAAGCCAAGAAGGTACAGAAGAAACTGATTCTGATGCCGGTGACATAGATGAAGATGCTATTGTTGATGAGAATCAAGAGATTACGACCAATCAATCATGGCTAGAATCTCTTGTAGGTCAAACTACAAACTTCACATATAAGGTTTACACAAGAAGCTTTGATGAAGAGATTAAGGCGGAGGATTTGTGTAGTCCTGAAGAACTTCAAAGGTTAAGAAAACATCTTGATCAACTCATGGGTCCTAGTAAGGCCACAATATCTAAATTAGCGCATAGACTGCAAAGATTCCTAATGGCTCAGCAAAATAGATCTTGGGAATTTAATAAAGAAGAAGGTATGTTGGATTCTGCTCGTTTACATAAAATTATTACAGATCCTCTAACCGCACTTACCTATAAAGTAGAGAAAGATACCGAGTTTAGAGATACAAGTGTTTCTATACTTGTTGACAGCTCTGGTTCGATGAGAGGTCGATCTATGACAGTTGCTGCAATTTGTGCAGATATAATTAGTACGACTCTCGAGCGATGCAATGTTAAGACGGAAGTTTTAGGCTTTACTACTAAGCAATGGAAAGGCGGTGAAAGTAGAAAACTGTGGATGGAAGATGGAAAGCCTGAAAATCCCGGAAGGCTAAATGATATTAGGCACATTATCTTTAAATCTGCAGATACTCCTTGGAGGCGAGGACAAAAAAACTTTGGACTAATGTTAAGAGAAGGTCTTCTAAAAGAGAATGTTGATGGCGAAGCTCTTATTTGGGCTCACGATAGATTGGCCAGAAGAACAGAACAAAGAAAGATACTAATGGTCATTTCAGATGGTGCGCCGGTAGATGATAGTACGCTTTCCACCAACCCAACCAATTTTTTAGATCTTCATCTCAGACAAGTGATTCACTCTATCGAGACTAAATCAGATATTAATCTTATAGCCATAGGCATAGGGCATGACGTAACACGCTACTATAAAAATGCCGTGACAATACACAGGGCTGAAGAACTTGGTGGAGCGATGCTAGAACAATTAACAGATTTGTTCAAAGTAGATTGAGCAGGCTCACCAATTATCGTAAAAATAAAGCAAAACTTTTAAACGTTTGAAAGCGGCGGTTTTTAGTAATTTAAGGTAGAATGTAAGGGTATAAAGGATATATAAATCATGAAAATAACAGAAGTTAAAAACTGTCCTCCAGGATTAAACTATTTTGATAAAGATGACTTAGAAAGTAAGTTAGAGCCTCAAGATATTGAAGATATTGTAGAGATTTTCCAAACTCCACTTACAGGATCTTATAACTGGGACTATACGGATGCAGATAACAGGCTCAAGAAACTATACGAATTAGGGAAAAAACTAAATTGGAATGCAACTTTAGACTTAGACTGGTCCAATGAACATTACTCTCATTCTGATTGGGCAACGACTCCCGAACACCAACAATTAGCTGGTTTTAAGCCTTATGATGACCTTTCAGAAGAAAAGAAAATTGAAGTATCATGGCACCTTTTAGCCAGCAGCTTAAGTCAAATTGTTCACGGAGAACAAGGAGCTTTGCTTGTAGCCTCTCAACTAGTATCTTGTGCACCAACATACAATGCAAAACTATATGCAGCATCACAAACATTTGATGAAGCAAGACATGTAGAAGTATTCAATAAATACCTACAAGAGAGAATCGGTTTTAATTATCCCGTTATGCCAGGACTAAAGCTATTGCTTGATAAGATTCTTTCAGATCCTAGATGGGATTTAAAGTTCATAGGCATGCAAATAATTATCGAGGGATTAGCTCTTGCAGCCTTCGAAAGACAAAGAGCTGCAGCGATGGACCCCCTTTTAAAGGACCTTTTCTATCTAGTTATTAGAGACGAAGCAAGGCATGTTACTTTTGGGGTTAATTATTTAGAAGAGTTTGTTCAAACACTTTCTGATGAAGAGAAAGAAGAGAGGGCTGATTTTGCATATGAGGCTTGTGTGGTTATGAGAAACAGATTTGGTTCAGATAATGTCATGAAACAATTTGGATGGAATGTTGAAGAAGCTCAAGAGGTATTGAACCAGTCTGAAAATGCAAGGCTATTCAATAATCTATTATTTGCGAAAATCATGCCGAACCTTAAAAGAATCGGACTTGTCACGGAAAAAACTCAAGAAAAATATGCAGAAATGGATATTCTTCAATTCCAAGATCTTGAAGACCATGGAAATATAGATTGGGATGAACTTTCTCAGCCTCTAGATTACTCATCAAAAACTGGTTAAAGATGAAAATAAAAGTAGTTGATAACCCGCCTGTTGATCCCAGAGAATTCGATCTGCCTGAAGGCTTTAATGAAGGACATATTGAAGATGTTGTTGAGATCTTTAATACCCCCCTCATTGGACATTACAACTGGGATTATACTGATGCAGATACTCGTATCAAAAAGTTATATGAACTTGGTAAAAAACTAAACTGGGATGGTTCAATTGATTTGGACTGGTCCAAGGCTATTAAAAAGGGACAAGCCCCAGTTAAGGCTGAGCTATTAGCTCGCATGGAAGGGCCTTTAGCAGCTCTACCTGAAGAAGAGCGTCTAGAGTACCTCTGGCACGATCAAGCATGGGGCTTGAGCCAGTTCCTTCATGGGGAACAAGGAGCTTTGTTAGTGGCTTCGCAATTGGTCTCTTGTGCACCTACTTATCAAGCGAAGCTTTATGCAGCTTCCCAAACATTTGATGAGGCAAGGCATGTTGAAGTCTTTGCCAGATACTTAAAGGAAGTTTCAGGAGTTGAATATCCAATCAACAAGAATCTGAAATCACTTATAGATAAAATACTTTCAGATCCAAGATGGGACCTCAAATTCATCGGAATGCAAATTATTATTGAAGGTCTAGCTCTTGCTGCTTTTCAAACTACAAAAGAAACTTCTAACTGTGCTTTACTAAGACAATTAGTTCACTACGTGATAAGAGATGAGGCGCGACATGTTACTTTCGGAGTTAACTACTTAGAAGATTTTTTAAAGACGCTTACTAAAGAAGAAGTGGAAGACAGAGCTATGTTCGCTTACGAAGCTTGCGTCGTTATGAGAGATAGAATTATCAATACAGAGTTACCTGCTAGATGGTTTAATATTAGCGAAGAGGAAGTAAGGGCAATGGTTGTAAATGATGAAAGCCAAGATATGTTCACGAATCTTTTATTCAGCAGGGTAATGCCTAACCTCAAAAGGATCGGTCTTTTAACTGATAAAGTTTTGCCTTTGTATGAAAAACTTAATCTGACCTCTTATATGGATTCAGATGATGAATTCGAAATTGAATGGGCCGAGCTTAATAAGCCTTTAGAGACGTCTTCTGAAATAGATCAACAATCAGATAAAGAGCTAGCAGCGCACGCTGCCCAAGGCCTATTTTAAATTAAGCTTCATATCCAATAAGAAATAAGGCTTTGTATGATTAGCGTGATTGTGGAATTCATTTGAAACCAATCCTATCTTTCCAAAGAAAGTAATATATTTACCACTTGAGCTGTAGACTAATTGAGAATTAATTTGTCTCCCAGAAGGTGTTAAATCAATCTTGTAATCATTAAATAGAATTTTTCTATCTTTTGTTCTTCCCACAGGTAAATTTAAATTCATAGTAGATACTTCAGACCGTAGTGGTTGATATATCTCCAAGCTTAATGAATCGTTTTGTGCAAATATATTATTCTTAAAGAGAGAGAAATTAAAAGCACTAAAAATTGAATCATCCATTTCGTTAATAAAACCAAGTCCATTAAATGAAGATGAGTTCTTACCAAGGTGAATAGAGCTTCTAAGAGACACCGTCCTAAACGCATTAAGAGACTCAAACCCCAAAAAGGATGTGGAGGAGTTATTAGGTGAACCAAAACCCCCTTCTGATGTTATACCTAATAAGCTGGTGCTATCCTTCATTACCCCCATTTGATAGGAGAGTAATGAAGACTTATTTCTATCTTTAAATTCAAAAAAGACACCTTTACTACCGCCAAGCGAATTAAGAAATCTCTGATTGTCTTGATGTGATCCTTCAAAGAAGGAAAATAGAAAAGACTTACTAAAAGGTAAAGATATATCTAAACCTACAAAAGATCCTTCAGAAGAGAAATCTAGGAAAGGTATTCCTCTGTGGTGATTATCTTTAGTAGTGTTCAAATATGTATTTGGGCTAGTTCCGTTTCCAAAAAAAAGTTTACTTGTTTCAGAGATAGTTTGAGAAAAAGAGAAATAAGCTAAATTGCTATCTGTGTTTGCCCATAAGGATGGAGCATCAACATAAGAAAATTTATCAACTAAGCCCACCTCAAGATCGCTTCCAGATTTCGTTGAGAATGTTCGTTGATAAACTCTTTTGTTGGGATTCAATTGAAAAGAAGTTAACCAATTTATATTCGGGATATTATTAAGAATACGTTTATCCATGCTCCTCTTAAAAGGTGCACCTAAGTCGTCAAAAACAACATAACTGAGTTCACCTAATCTGTTGGGAATTGAGTTACCAAAAGCAGGACCAATAATTCCAATATAGGTACCTTCTTCTTGAATCGTAAGATTTGAAAGTGAAGCCCCAGAGGTTGCAATCATGGCAGTACCCAGAGGTTGTGTTGCAGCATTTAAGTCCATCAAGCCTTGTCCGTAAATATCAGATTCTGCATATATGCCTGATTTATTTGCTGTTGCGAATAGTCTTTGAAGAATTTCGGTATTTCCTAATTGCCCTTCAAAATAATCGGCCAAAAGAGCTATGCCGCCAGATACGTGAGGAGCAGCCATTGAAGTACCACTCGCTCTTCCGTATGAGTCATAGGTTGGGGAGTCTTCAGCATAAATACTCAAAATAGATCTGCCTGGCGCTGCCAAACAATAATCTTTAGCTACACCGCATCTATTAGAGAAACTACTTATGGAACCGTCTTCATCAACAGAGACAACTGCAGCAGTGTTTCCTCTTAGTTCGGGTAATAAATAAGCAAGTCCTCCAAAGACTTCAGGACTTGAATAATCTACTCCTTGATCTGCATATCCGCCACCATTTCCAGCGGCCCATACAAAAATTGTTTTATCTTGATTAGCTTTTTGAGGTTGAGCTAAAACATCTATAGTCTTAGGAAATGCTTCTCTTATATTTTGTTCGGTGTAGTCATTAATATTACCTTGATAGCCAAAACTTCCGTTAACAACAGTCACATTATTAGTGACAAACTCTGCTTCTAATTGAGACCAACTATTATCTATTCCAGTAAAATCGACTGTCGAGTCGATGGTAGCAGGTTCATAAGTATCTCCAGCAGTTCCTAACTCTATAGATATAAAAAATAATTGTGCATCAAATGCGACTCCGTGAATACCAGATCCATCTCTCTCACCTAACGCTATACCTGAGACATGAGAGCCATGCCTTTTTTCATCTGTAGTAGGAGATCTGTCTTGGTATACCAGGTAACTGCCAGAAACAATTTTATTAAAACCATTTAATTCCTGGTGAGAATTATCAACTCCTGAATCCATAATTCCTATAATCGCCCCTCTTCCTGTTGCACCACGGGCATATGCCGAAGAGGCCTTAATTAAATCTAAACCATATTGTTGTTGATATTCTTGCGTATCTTCATACTCCACCTTATCTATTTCAAAATTACCGGTTAAAGTGATCGCACCAGAACTAGGTAAGTTTGGATTATAAGAACTAGTTGTTGTAGTAGTTGTGGCTGAAGTTGATGAAGAGCTTCCGGAAGAAGTACCTGTGCTTTGTGTAGTTCCCTGGGTGGTGTTTCCTTCAGGCAGTGTTGGTGTACTAGAACTTCCTCCACCGCCGCCTCCACAAGAAACTAATAGCGCTAGTAGGAATGCAGAAAAATATGTCTTCATTTTAGATAAAATTTTACTCCTCCTATTGTTATCTTGTCATCTACCATAAACCCCAAATTTTGGGCTCTTTCAATTATTTCATTACTGTTTTCAGCTTTTAAACTAAAAGCTGAAATACCAGGTCCCCTTCCATCAGTTGCTTGTGAAAACTTTATCCAAGTATTATCTAAAAGAATTTTATTCTCATGATCTCTTTCAACATCCCCTAAAACTCTTAACCAGGTGTTTAACATTAGTTCAGGGTCATCTGATTGAATTTCAACACCATCTATACCCTTGATAGGACCTGAAATATTCTTTTCCCAATTAGGTCCTGCCCATTTCCAGCTTTCTTTAGGTTCCATCCAGTCCAGAGAAAGGATAGCTCCTCCCATTTGTTTTGGATGGAGATGCATGGCTTTAGCTTTTGGAAGATCAGTCTCCCAGACTGTCTTAATATTATATTCGTTTACTAATTTTTGAGAATCTTCAAATTTATCTACTTGAATAATTATCATATAACCACCATCTCCACCTCTTTTGTTTAGATATCTGCCTGCAGTAGTATTTTCTTCTACTGGGCTAACTACTTCCAAAAAATCTGTTCCTATTGGAATAACTGCATTCTCAAGACCAAAATGAGCTACGCCTGGGTCATTAAAGGCCACCTCAAAATTAAATAATTCACAAAGGTCATTTACTATTGGGTCTCTTAAACCAGAAACCATTACTATTTGCCTTATATCCATTAACACGCCTTCTAAATAAACATTTATAATTAAATCTGATCATATATTAACTTAAATTAATTTTTATACTTCATGAATATTTCAGCTGATTTTGGAATAACGGTTACAGATACTCTCAGAAAAAATAAAGACAAAATAGTCCATAAAATGGAATTGAGTTCTAAGGACATAGACCATGACAGGGTAAGAAGTCTTTTTTCTGAAATTAACTTTGAATCTAACAAAGGTTTTTTGGCAGTAACAGGTGGGAGACATTTAGAGTTAGGCGATTTTATAGATTCTATGCCTATAGTTCATGTAAATGAGATTGAAGCTATAGGTGAAGGAACTATGAGTTTATCCGGTTTAAATGAAAAGGAATCAACAATAATTGTAAGTGCAGGATCTGGTACAGCTTGTATTCATGCCCATATGGGAAAATATACTCATTGCTCGGGAACAGGAGTGGGAGGAGGTACAGTCTTAGGACTTAGCAAGTTATTATTAGGTACAAGTGATCCTATAGAAATAGCCGCGTTAGCTGAAAAAGGCAGCGAAAGTGAGGTAGATTTAATACTTGAAGATGTTGTATCTGGTCCTATAGGGCAGCTTCCATCAACAACTACAGCAGTTAACTTTGGAAAAGTTTCAAAAATGGATAGAGAATACGCTAGAGAAGATATTGCTGCAGGTATAATAAATTTAGTTGGTCAAACAGCTGCAAGAATAGCCACCTCTGTAGCTATGATGTTCCAGGCAAATCAAATTGTTGTTGTTGGTAGAGCTCCTTCATTTAATGGTCTTAGGAAGTCTCTTGAAGAAGCAGCATCTATTACAGGCTTTACTCCGCATTTCCCAGAAAATGGAGAATACGCATCTGCTTTGGGTGCTTTGCTTGTTGCAGAAAAAAACCCTCCTAATTAGAAATTAGAAGGGTTTCTTTAAAAGAAGTCTGACGATGTCCTACTCTCACATGGTCGCAACCACACTACCATCGGCGCTAAAAGGTTTCACTTCTGAGTTCGAAAAGGTATCAGGTGGTTCACTTTTGCTATTGTCATCAGACAAAAACTTATAAATTCAATAAATTAACTCTTAAGTAACTTGGGTATATCAAGAAATTACTTGATGTAATACGGTCAAGCCGATCGAGCAATTAGTACAGGTTAGCTCAATGCCTTACAGCACTTACACACCCTGCCTATCAACGTCCTAGTCTTGAACGGCTCTCTAAGGACCCGAAGGTCCAGGGAAAACTAGTCTTGAAGGAGGCTTCCCGCTTATATGCTTTCAGCGGTTATCCTTTCCGAACATAGCTACCGGGCAATGCCATTGGCATGACAACCCGAACACCAGAGGTTCGTTCACTCCGGTCCTCTCGTACTAGGAGCAACTCTTCTCAATTTTCCAACGCGCACGGCAGATAGGGACCGAACTGTCTCACGACGTTCTAAACCCAGCTCGCGTACC
>CAJWDT010000012.1 GCA_913031395.1 uncultured Gammaproteobacteria bacterium | reverse complement strand
GAAGAAAGAAAGAACTCAGCTAAAAAATTAAAATTATCGCAATCTAATTGTTTATCTAAGAAATTTATAGAGGATATGGATAATAAAGGGGAACCAACTCTAAATACAGATCTACCATCAAGATAACTCATAGAACCTTCCAGTCCTGTGACACTGATATCTTTTGAATTAAATTCAATATCTTTAAAGGATGTTTTAAAAATATACTCACCATTTTCAATATCTATTGAAGTGTCATTCAGAAGTCCATCAAAGGTGAAAGTTGAATTGTAATTTTTTAAGAAAAATTTTGTAATTTTAGTTTTCGATAAGTCTATCTTAGGTAAAAATAAGAATGGTTCATTTTGATCAAAACTTAAGAAAAAGTCGGGGAGCATTAAAGATTTATCAGAATTTAAGAAAGCGCTACCCTGAAGAGTGAAAGTTTCCGTATCTTTTAGCAGATAACTCAACGAAACAGTTTTTATCCCAAAAAAATCTTCTCCAAAAGAAACATCCAAGTTACCTTTGAAATCTATTGGCTTGTCTTGAAGGAAAGAAAATTTAAGATCTGCAGTCACATGAGCACTTGCCTCACAGCTCATACAAAATAAATCTATTAATTGTTGATTAACTAAAAAATTTGAAGATTTCAGATGACCTCTTATTAGATTGCCATCTGTCTCATCTTGAGTGAAAACTCTCAAGGCCAAATTTTCAGACTTACTATCCTTAAAAATTAATTCTAATTGAGGATCCTCCCCTTTATTTACAGAGAATAAACTCCCTTTCAGAATCACTTCTTCGTTAAGAGTGTATAAGGTTATCTTCTTTACATTTATGGCCTGTATTCCTGTCAAAAGACCAATGCGAAATATTGAGTTAGAGGTTTTATCTTGTTTGTTACCTAAGTAATAAACTGAAATTTCTGAAGCATTCAATTTTGACAGAAATTGACCTTTCAATAGATTGAATAATGAATATTCTATCTTTACGTCTTTAGCCTTAATTATTTGTTTTGTAGTCTTTATAGTCATTGCTTTAACAACTATAGAAGGTCTCAAAGGTTGCCAGTTGGTCTCTGCAAGGGATATAGAGGAATCTTCAAGAAAATTAGACTTTAGCAAAAGTTCATAAAATCTTTCTTGTGTCACGATAACTGAAAGAAAAAGGACTAATCCTAGAACAATTGCAGAAGTCCAAAGAAGATATGATGTGAGCCTTCTCATAAAATTAGACTTTAATTTTTCTTCGTCTAAATTCTCTTAATAAATAGAACAAAGGTGTCCAGGATAGAGCAGAAAGTGTTGCAAAATATAAAGAAGTGGCAAGGTAGTTACTATCTGATAAATTCAACCCAGGAACTACGTCATTAAAGTCAAAAGCAAAAGCGAGTCTAAATATAAAAAATAATAAAAAAAGTGTCACAGATTGCTGCCATAGAGGAGAAACCCGAAATTGATAAAAGAAGCGCTGACAAATATACGTTATTAGTACAAACAAAACAGCGTGTAGACCAAGAATAGATCCAGTTGATAAGTCGACGAGTATTCCAAATAATAAAGCTTCAAAAACTCCTACTTTATCTGGCAAAGCCATATTCCAATAAATAAGAACCAATAATGTTACTAATGGTTTCCAGGCGATAATTGCTTCAGGCAAAACATAAATATCTATAGTTATTGCCACGAACAAAGATGCATAAATCCAGAATTGGTTGAGTAATGATTTATTCATGCTGATAGATAAGAAAATAATCTCTATTAAGAGGAGTTTGAGAAAAAGATATTTCTATTTCCAAAAATTCACTGTCTGCAGGGTCATTGATAGAGTAAATTTCTCCTACTAGTATCCCCGATGGAAATATCTCACCCAATCCGGAGGTGTATACTTTCTCTCCCACAGAAAATTTAGCCGTTTTTTTTACATATTTCAGTTGCCCTTTCCTTTCGAGTCCAGCTCCTCTAAGAGTTGCATGGAGAGAAGAGGATTCAGACACAATCGGGATTGAAGATCGTATATCGTGAATCAATAATACCTCTGCTGTAGTTAAACTCCTGTTACTTACTCTTCCAACTAACCCTAATTCAGAAATAACTACGTCATTACCTTTAATGTCATGACCTCTTCCAATATCAAGAACTAATAATGGTTGAAATTCATTAGATGAAAGAAGATTTTTTTTTGAAATGATAAATCTATCTTCATTTAATGCCGATGAAGACCATAAAGAATTTAATCTTTCAAAATCAATAGATAACTTCTTCATTAATTGATTTGAAGATCTAAGTTTAAAATTTTCTTTTTCTAAATCTTTAAGTTTTGTATTAAGAGAAGATCTAGAGGATAAAAAATTACTTGAAGTATCGATTAAATAAGAGGGCAATTTAATAACCCAACTTATAGGCTTAAATATTTCATGGCTTACTGATCTCAAATAAGATGAAGTTTCAAACTTGACGTCACTAATCATTAAGCAAAGACAAAAAATAACAGCGAAGACAACTTTCGAAGGCTTCATAGCAGGAATGGCAAAAATAGCCTCGCTACTGATGTGTGAAACCTTGTGTTCTCTCTTGAGCATAGATAAATGATACTCAGAGAGGATTAATAAAGATATCTTTAAGTATTATTCGGTTGAGAGGAGATCAATATCGTACTTATCCATTATCTCTAATGCACTGCCACCACCTTTAGCAACACAGGTTAAAGGGTCTTCGGCCACTATTACAGGCAAACCTGTTTGACTTGAGATTAAAAGGTCCAAATCTCTAAGCATAGCCCCTCCTCCTGTAAGCACTATTCCTCTTTCACTTATGTCTGCACTAAGTTCTGGAGGAGATGCTTCTAAGGCTGTTCTGATTGCTTGTATAATTGCCGATAAAGGTTCTAGCATCGCATCATATGCCTGCTTACTGTTCATAGTAAATGTTATCGGTATACCTTCGGCTAAATTTCGCCCTCTTACTTCCATTTCAATTATTTCTGAATCAGGTGAGGCAGTACCTATTGTATGCTTTACTTTTTCAGCTGTAGCGTCTCCCAAAAGAACGCCTTGATTTCTTCTAACATAAGAAATGATAGATTCATCTAACTTATCCCCGCCAACTTTTAGAGAATGAGCATAAACCACTCCATTTAAAGCAAGAATAGCAACTTCTGTAGTCCCTCCTCCGATATCAACCACCATGGAACCAGTGGCTTCCTCAACAGGCAATCCAGCTCCTATAGCTGCAGCCATTGGCTCTTCTATCAAACGAACCTCTCTGGCACCTGCTTTAAGGACAGACTCTCTTATAGCTCTTCTTTCAACTTGTGTTGATTCGCAAGGTACACATACTAAAATTCTAGGGCTAGGTCTTACAAAACTATCTTCATGAACTCTTTGAACGAAATACTTGAGCATTTCTTCAGTGACTTGGAAATCTGCAATTACTCCATCTTTTAAAGGCCTAATAGCAGTTATATTACCTGGCGTCCTACCAAGCATTTTCTTAGCTTCAGCACCAACAGCTACTACAGTTCTTTGACCTGCATTATTTCTAATTGCCACCACTGAAGGCTCATCTAAAATTATTCCTCGTTCCTTAACATAGACTAAAGTATTGGCAGTACCAAGGTCTATAGAAAGATCATTTGAGAACAATCCTCTTAATCTTTTTAACATTTAGTTTCCCAGTAAGAATTGCATTGATTCTATTTAAATGTAACTCTAGCAATAGCATTGTTTTTGAGCAAGCTACAATATGCTACATTACGCATCTTTTTAAATTAATACATTCAATATATGGCCCTAAGCGATCAAGAATTAAAAGAAATAGCTTACCTTGCGAGAATAAATATCAAGGAAGATTCATTTTCTTCTTTAAAAAAGGAACTAGAACAAATTTTAGAACTTTTTGAAGAACTCAATGAAGCTGATACCTCAGAAGTTGCAGCTATGTCTCATCCCCTTGACTTGTCTCAACCTACTAGAAAAGATGAGGTTACCGAGGAGAATCAAAGGGAAGAGTTGCTCAAAAATGCACCTTCTGTCCAATCTGGTCTTTTTCTTGTACCTAAAGTGATAGAAGGAGAGGTCTAAAATGAATTTGCATAAACTAACTCTCAGAGAACAATTAGAAGGGCTGAAAAAAAATGAGTTTTCATCCGTTGAACTAACCTCGCATTACCTCGAAAGAATTTCTAAACATGATGAAGAATTGAATTCATTTATAACAGTTACCGAAGAGCATGCTTTGACTCATGCAAAATTGGCAGACGATCGATACAAAAATAATCAATCTCTCCCTCTCGATGGGTTACCCATTGCTCATAAAGATATTTTCTGTACAAAAGGAATAAAAACAACGTGCGGCTCAAAAATGCTCTCGGATTTTGAAGCTCCCTATTCTTCAACTGTTTACACCAAGCTTGATAATATGGGTATGGTGATGTTGGGAAAAACCAACATGGACGAATTTGCAATGGGTTCATCGAATGAAACAAGCTATTTCGGGCCTGTTAAAAACCCTTGGAATAAAAAATACGTTCCTGGGGGTTCTTCAGGAGGCTCTGCTTCATGTGTATCAGCAGAATTAGCTCCGATAGCTACAGCGACTGATACAGGCGGCTCAATCAGACAACCTGCCTCTTTATGCGGGCTAACTGGCATAAAACCCACATATGGGAGGGTCTCAAGATATGGAATGATCGCTTTTGCATCTAGCCTAGACCAGGGTGGTGTAGTTGCAAGATCAGCAGAAGACGCAGCATTAATTCTTGAAGGAATGTCTGGCCATGATCCAAAAGATTCTACTAGTCTGAAGTTAGAAGCTCCTGATTTGTTAAAAAACTTAGACAAACCTATTAAAGGAATGAAAATTGGTCTACCAAAAGAATTTTTTGAGAAGGAAATGCCTGAGTTTGTAGAAAAAGCAATCCAAGATGCAATTGAAACATACAAACATTTGGGAGCCGAAATAGTTGAAGTGTCATTAAAAAACATCAACCTGTCATTGCCAATTTATTACATTATTGCTCCAGCTGAATGCTCAGCTAACTTATCAAGATATGATGGCGTCAGATATGGTTATAGATGTGAAGATCCTAAAGATTTAGAAGATCTATTCATGAGGACTAGAGAAGAAGGATTCGGATCCGAAGTAAAAAGAAGAATATTAATTGGTACTTATGCTCTTTCTGCAGGATTTTACGATGCGTATTACCTAAAAGCTCAAAAATGTAGACAACTTGTAGCAAATGATTTTTCAGAAGCCTTCAAGGCGGTAGATGTAATTTTATCTCCCACTACTCCTGGTACATCTTTTAAAGCGGGAGAGAAAAGCGATGATCCTATTGAAATGTACTTACAGGATATTTTTACAATTCCTGCAAATTTAGCTGGGCTGCCGGGAATATCTATTCCTTGCGGAGAAAATTCAGGACTTCCATTAGGTATGCAGCTTGTTGGGAATTCTCTTCAGGAAGATAAGCTTTTACAATTTGCGCATTCTTATCAGATGAATACAGATTGGCATAAAAAAATGCCAAATATTTAATATGAACGAAAATTTAAAAAATTGGGAAGCAGTAATTGGGCTTGAAATACACGTTCAGCTTTCTACCAAATCAAAATTATTTTCAGGAGCAAGCACTAGTTTTGGAGCCTTACCTAATACTCAAGCCTGTAATATTGATCTAGCTATGCCAGGTGTCTTACCAGTGCTTAATGAAGAAGTATTAAAAATGGCTATTAAGCTCGGAAAAGCATTAAACGCTAACATAAACAGCCCAACAAGCTTTGCCAGAAAGAATTATTTTTATCCTGACTCTCCTAAAGGCTATCAAATTAGTCAAATGGATAATCCAATAGTAGAAACTGGCTATTTAGATATAGAAACTGAAAACGGGTCAAAGAGAATCGGAGTTACCAGAGCTCACTTAGAAGAAGATGCTGGTAAGTCGCTTCATGATGATTTTGAAGGTCAATCAGGTATAGATTTAAATAGAGCAGGTACACCGTTATTAGAGATAGTTTCTGAACCTGAAATAAGTACCGCAGAAGAAGCCGTAGCTTACTTAAAGTCAATACACTCAATTATTCGATATCTCAATATTTCAGATGGCAATATGGCAGAAGGTTCAATGAGATGTGATGCTAATGTATCGGTAAGAAAAAAAGGAGATACTGAATTAGGGACAAGGACAGAAACAAAAAATGTTAATTCATTTAGGTTCGTTGAAAAAGCTATCCAATATGAAATTGAGAGACAAGTTCATGAGCTAGAATCAGGAAATAAAATCACACAAGAAACCAGACTCTATGATTCCCAAAAGAACACTACTAGACCTATGCGGTCGAAAGAATTTGCAAATGACTATAGATATTTTCCAGAACCTGACTTGTTACCCATAATTCTCGAAAAGGATTTTATACAATGCATTTTAGATGATATGCCTGAAATGCCTAATGAGAAGAAAGAAAGATTTGTCTCGCAATTCTCATTGAGTAAATACGATGCTGATCTCTTAGCAGCAGATAAGGATATAGCCAATTACTTTGAAGAAGTTGTAAAGATTTCAAACTCCCCAAAATTAAGCACTAATTGGATAATGGGAGAACTCTCTGCAGAACTGAATAATGAAAATTTAAATATAAGAGATTCAAAAGTTTCTTCAGAAAAATTAGGTCAACTAATTCTAAGAATAGAAGATGGAACTATCTCAGGAAAGATAGCGAAAGATATATTTGAAAAAATGTGGGTTAGTGGAAAAGAAGTAGATATTATTATCAAGGACGAAGGTCTGGAACAAGTAACTGACAATAAAGAAATAGAATCAATGATTGATGAAGTTATTGCAAACAATCCGGAACAACTTGAACAATACAGATCAGGAAAAGATAGGCTTTTTGGGTTCTTTGTTGGTCAAGTAATGAAAGCTTCTCAAGGAAAAGCGAACCCGAAACAAGTTAACGATATTCTTAAATCTAAACTAGAAAAATAATCTATCTTGTAAGTGTAAATTGATCATATTTATGAAGTCTTTAAGGACCTCTTTTCTTTCTCTTTTGTTAACTTTTACACAGTAATCTAGAAAGCCATATAGAGAAAGTAAAACTAAATCTGTTTGCCTTTCTAAGACTGAATCTATCTTACCAGGCCACCCTTTCTTTATTATTATTCTAAGTTTTTGTCGATAATATTTCTTTGTACGATCTCTTTCTGCGAGACACTTAGGTAAGTAAAAAATTGCGGAGTAAACCAGATCACTATGATCGGGTAATATATCGATCATTTTTAAAAGAGAACTCTCCATAAGGTCCTTGGCATCATTGGGAGTTTTACAATCCTTTATCCCTTTTTCCAGAAATTCCTCCATCTTCCTAGTTACTCTCTTTTGCTCGTTTAAAAACATATCCT
Organism: uncultured Gammaproteobacteria bacterium; assembly: GCA_913031395.1. Lineage (GTDB taxonomy): Bacteria > Pseudomonadota > Gammaproteobacteria > Magnimaribacterales > Magnimaribacteraceae > Magnimaribacter. The sequence continues at coordinate 20,264 of CAJWDT010000012.1, read as the reverse complement.
CTACATCAAGAAAAATATCTGTTAACTCTTTAAGAGGCATCTCCATTTCGTCAGCCAATCTAGAGAAAGAAATGGTATGAACTGTTTTATCCATCTTCCTAATAGAGTTCATGGACTTTTGGATAATATTTACTTTCTTTTGAACGTCAACTTTCATATTAAAAAAACTTTCTGTCCTGAAGATGTAAATTAAGCATGTTTCTAAAGTCGCTTAGAATTTTTGATCTTTCATTTTTAGGAATATGCACTATGTGATCTACAAAGCCATAAAATAAAACTGTAACTAATTCAGATTGTCTTTGAATTACTATCTCATTCTTACCAGGCCACCCTCTTTTGATAAGTTTGGTAAACTTTTCTTTAACTTTAATCCTATTTTTGTCTCTGAACTTAACGCATTCCGGTAAGTAGCAGGATAACTCAAAACGTAAGTCAGCGTCCTTACTAAGAGTCTCTACAAATCTTTCAAAAAATATTTCAAAGGCATTCTTAAAATCTCCGGGCGTTTTAGCTTTCTTAATTTGTTTATCCCAATACCTATGCAACGATTCCCAATCTTTCTTTTGAGCTTGAAGAAATATATCTTCAGTTGTTGCATAAAAAGACGTTATGTCGTCAATACTTACATCTAACTCTTCAGCAATTGCAGCAAAGCTTATCTGTTCAATTCTTTTGTTCTTCCTGAGTGAATTAACAGCTCTATTGACTACCTTATCCTTAAGGTTGAAAGAATTTTTTTTTTCATACCAGTTCACGTAATAAACATAGAAAGTGTTTCTGCTATATAGGCTGGTTTATCAACCCCTTCTATCTCCATGGTAACTTCAGTCTTCATCAAATAACGACCTTCCCCTTTGTCATCAACAGACACACATTTACTATGTGTTCTTACTTTGGCGCCCACATTGACTGGATTAATGAACCTGACTTTATCAAGTCCATAATTGAAAACCATTTTTAAGTTTTCAGGAGCTAAAACCGCCTGAGAGGTGAGATGTGGAAGTAATGATAAAGACAAAAATCCATGGGCTATTGTTGAACCAAACAAAGGAGTGGCTTTTTCTGTATCTACATGGATGAACTGATGGTCTAACGTGGCATCAGCAAATGTATTTATTCTATCTTGATCGACCTCGAACCAGTCTGATGTTCCGATTTCTTGACCTACGTAATCTGCTAATTTATCTGCTGGTACTAATCCAATCATAATATTCTCCTATTTATTTATTAAATGATTTTTAAAATCTTCTCTCAATCCTGTTTTCAATAGCTTTCCTGTGGCTGTATGTGGAAGCTCTTCAACAAACACAATATCATCAGGCAGCCACCATTTAACAACCTTGTCTTCTAGGAAAGAATTTATATCCTCTTTTGAGGGGTCTTGACCAGTAGCTTTAACTATTAACAATAGAGGTCTTTCGTCCCACTTAGCATGAAGTACTCCAATAACACAGGCTTCAGCTACTCCTGGGTGACCCACAGCAGCATTTTCTAGATCTATTGAGCTAATCCACTCTCCTCCAGATTTAATAACATCTTTGCTTCTGTCCACAATTTCCATATATCCTTCAGGATGAATTTTTGCAACATCACCAGTATCAAACCAACCTTTATCATCCATTGCACTTTCTTCTGCTTTGAAATAACGTTCAACTATAGTTGGTCCTTTAACTAGTAACCTACCAAAGGCCACACCATCATTAGGAAGTTCATTACCATCATCATCTGCGATAGTCATATCAACCCCAAAGAAGGCTTTTCCTTGTTTCTGTTGTAAGTCGTACCTTTCTTCTATATCAATATCATCCATCTCTTTAGTTCGGCTTGTAGCTGTTCCTAAAGGACTCATTTCTGTCATTCCCCAACCGTGCATTAAAAATACATCATGCTTTTCTTCAAATTCTTGAATCATGGCTCTAGGAGCTGCCGAGCCTCCAACTAAAGCAGTCTCAACACCATCTAAAGTCTGATTGGTTTCGCTTAAATATTGTAAAAGTCCTAACCAAACAGTTGGAACTCCCATTAACAGATCTGGTTTTTCATTATCAATCAATTCGTACACTGAAGCGCCGTCAAGAGCAGGTCCTGGAAAGACTAATTTTGCACCAAACATTGCCCCTGCATATGGGATACCCCAAGCATTAACATGGAACATTGGGACAACTGGAAGTATGCATGAAGAACTAGAAACTTTTGCTACGTTTCCTGAACTCACAATCCAAGCATGAAGAATAGTTGATCTGTGAGAATATAAAACTCCTTTGGGATTGCCTGTTGTTCCTGAGGTGTAACAAAGGCTTGAGGCGGTATTCTCATCAAACTCAGGCCACTCAAATTCTTCTGACTCGTCTGCTATCAAATCTTCGTAACACATAGCATTATTCAGTTTAGTTTCAGGCATGTTCTCTCTATCAGTTAGAATTATGTAGCCTTTAACGTCTTTTAGTTCTTCTTGAAGAGACTCTACAAGCTCCACAAATGACAGATCAATAAACAAATACTGGTTTTCTGCATGGTTTATTATGTAGTTGAGTTGTTCTGGAAAAAGCCTTGGATTTACAGTATTTACAACACATCCAATTCCAGAAACACCAAAATATAATTCGTAATGCCTAAAAGTATTCCAAGCAAGCGTTCCTACAGTATCTCCTTTTGTTAAACCTAGCTTTACAAGGGCATTTGCTAACTGTCTAGATCTTTTGGCTGCATCGGAGTAAGTGTATCTATGGATAGGACCTTCAACTGTTCTAGAGACTATTTCTACATCGCTGTGATATCTCTCTGCATGTTCTATCAAACCTGAGATCAATAGTTGACCACTCATCATATTTCCAAGCATTTTGTTCTCCTAATTCCTTAAAATTGTTTTTGTGAGTGGATCAGAATATCTTCGCTGCACCCAGTCTTCAAGACTAAATTCACTATCACCTTTATTTATTTTTTTTAATAAAATCAAGTCTAAATAAAATTTCCATAAAAAGGGTGACCATTCTATTTGAAGTTCACTTTTCCAGTTAATACAAAGATCATTTTGAGTAGCCAATAATTGATCTATTTGTCGCACACTTAAAGCTTTATTTCGTTTAAATGGACTTGAAAAAAAAGGTATAACCTTTAAAAAACTGTCTGGTACCTGATAACCTTTTAATATCTGCTTATCTGATTTATTAGAAGAAAACCTCTCTAAGCAGATCTTATCCGTTATTGGCATCCCAGTTGGATTAATTCCTATTCCTGCAACAGCATTATCCAGTGATTTCCTACCTTCATAGGGCCCAATAAAGAATCTTGAAGGACAGTAGTCATTCGCATATAAGTTGTCCCAAATAATTATGGGATTATTAAATAATTTCTTTAAATCTTTTAAGCTTCTTACTGAAATTGTTTTGCTTACAACCTCATCACCAGTCCATAGAATTGGAAACATGGGGTCTATATTTTCAGCTAACACTTTTAAATATTCGTTATCGCTTATCTCACCTTTAGCAAAGCTTTTGCAATAAACAGTGGGGCAAATCATTAGAGGATTTTCGACTATGTCTAAAGAAGCGATATCTTCAATAACTTTAAGATGAGTCTTTGCAAGCGCCTCATTCCTTTCTTGATTTATATCATCAAAGAAAATTGCAAAGTCTTTGAATCCAAGTTTTCTAGCTTGTGTAACTTTATTTATTAGAGATATTTTTGTTTTATTGGAATATTTATTAAGACTTAAGCCTGGAGAAATTGCAAAAATTGGTTTTATAGAGTTTTTATTAGATTGTCTAATAAAAGATCTAAGATTTTTTTCTTCCGATGTTGGATATGCTTTATTCCAATCGACTCTGTGATATCTATCCTCTTTGGGCCCATAAAGATAAAAATCCATATTTAGTTGCCCCATATGATCAAGAACTGCAGATCTGTCGGCAACTGAAAAAAACCTTCCGTAATATCCTTCTATATAACCCTTTAACATTTAAATATCTTACCTGAACAAACTCTATCGTCTCCATTTAAATCTTGAAACTTTCTTATGTCAGAAAAATTATATTTTTCTAGAAGTAGTTCAACTTCACCAGACTGGTCATGACCATGCTCAATAAACAATGAACCCTTATTTACAAGGACTTCCTGACTCTGACAGATAATTGTTTCAATATCTTTTAAACCTTTTTGACCAGAAATGAGTGCGTGAATAGGTTCATATTTTAAACCATCAGAATGAATTCTTGGATCATCAGGATCAATATAAGGGGGGTTAGAAACAATAATATCAAAAGTGTTGTCCGCATATGCTTCAAGCCAGTCAGAATTTATGAAAATTGCATCAACTTCATTCTTATACTTGTTTTTTCTAGCTACTTTTATGGCATCAAAACTGATATCACTACAAAATACCCCCCAGTCCTTTCTTTCTTTGGACAAAGAAAGTCCAATGGCACCAGAGCCTGTGCCTAAATCAAGAACTGTTTTTTCTGAGGTGTCGAAACTTTCTAAGATTTTTTCAATAATAATCTCGGTTTCGGGTCTCGGGACAAGTACATTCTCATCTACGAAAAGATCTAAACTCCAAAATCCCTTGCTTTTGAGAATATAAGCCAAAGGTTCACCTTGCTCTCTTCTGCGAACTAATGCTTCTAGCTCTTTTAACTGCCTAGAACTTAATACTGGATCTTCTCTATATAAAATATTTTTATCAATTTTCAATAAATCAAGGATTAGAAGTTCAACATCTAGCTTAGTACTTAGGCGAGTGTCTTTAGATATATTATGAATTTGGTTCAATGATGAACGTTCATTCATCAGATTGAGGATTCTAAATTAGCCAATGCCCTTGCCTGATTTTCCTCTAAAAGAGCTGAAATCATAACCTCCATATCGCCGTCCAAAAAAGCAGGAAGATTATGGACTGAAAATTCGATCCTATGATCTGTAATTCTGTTTTGAGGAAAATTATAAGTTCTTATCTTTTCTGATCTATCTCCAGAGCCAACCATTACTCTTCTATTTTCAGCTTGCTCAGACTCAGCTTTTTCTTTTTCAGCATTTTGAAGTTTCGATTGCAATAACGACATAGCTTTTTCTTTATTCTTATGTTGAGAACGACCATCTTGACACTCAACGACGATTCCAGAGGGAATGTGGGTTAATCTAACTGCTGAGTCGGTTTTATTGACGTGCTGTCCACCAGCTCCTGACGCTCTAAAGGTGTCTACCCTAAGATCATTTTTATCAATGCTTATCTCTGCAACATCATCTTGCTCTGCTAAGACTGCTACTGAGCAAGCTGACGTATGAACTCTCCCTTGAGACTCTGTAGTTGGAACACGTTGCACTCTGTGAACACCGGCCTCAAATTTAAGCTGCATGTATACATCTGAGCCTTGTATTCTAGTTACCAGCTCTTTGTAACCGCCATGGTCGCCTTCTCTGACACTTACTACTTCCATTTGCCAATTATTTCTCTCAGACAGCCTAGAATACATTCGATAGAGATCTCCGGAGAATAAAGCAGCCTCGTCCCCTCCTGTACCAGCTCTTATTTCCAAAAAAACATCTTTAGAGTCATCCGGATCCTTAGGAAGCAGAAGTCTTTTAAGCTCTATCTCGAGATCATCAATACTGTTTCTTAAGTCATCAAACTCCAATTCTGCCATCTGCTTAATTTCAGGATCAGAATCTTTCATTAATAATTTTGCTTCTTCAATATCTTCTTCCGCTCTTTTGAAGCTCATAAAAGCTGTTACTAAAGGAGATAAATCAGAGTATTCTTTAGACAGTTTTATGTATTCTTCTTGATTAGAAGTTATGTCAGGTTGACTTAAAAGAGTCTCTATTTCTTCATATCTTGAAGAAACATCCCCTAATTTAGTTAAAATACTATCTATCATTTATTTAAACCTTTGCTGATAATAAAGAAAATGAAACAAAAACTGAGTTTTATTCCACATCTATTAGCTTTATCAGCGTTATATTTTCTTGCAGGTTGTGCTTCCGTTGCAGTGGACTCGCATAAGTTAACCGGCAATGTTAATAATGTGAATGAAAACTTTACTATAGAGGGTAAGTTTAAGCTTTCACATCTGGATAGCAAGGAAACTGGTTATTTTGATCTTAAAAAATACAACAACTCTATAACTGTCACCCTAGGAAAGAACTATCTGTTTCCCGAAGAATCATTTATTTTAGACATTAGAGAAACCCTTAAGCTAAGTAAATTTATAGGTCAACAAAGTACTGAAATAAAACTTCCGAACATACCTCTCAGAGATTTCCTAAGTTTATTTCTTCAAACCGAGAACACCAACATAAGAATAGATGACACAAATATAATATTGGAGTTCAATGAAAAAAAATATCCATCGAAAATCTCCTTGAACCATTTAGACATTGAGCTTGTCATTCTTGTTAAGAAAATATGGAAGAATTAATAATACAAGCTCCTGCAAAGATTAACCTTCATCTTCAAGTTGTAAATAAGCGTGAGGATGGCTTCCATAATATCTCTTCACTATTCTCTCTTATTGATTTATCTGACACTCTCTCTTTCAAAGAGAATGGCAATAAAATCAAACTTTCTGAATCAATTCCTATTGCTGACAATATTGTTCTAAAAGCAGCAAATCTCCTGAAAGATAAATATTCAGTCAAAAAAGGGGTAAGAATAGAGCTACATAAGGTAATACCTGATCAAAAAGGTCTTGGGGGAGGAAGTTCAAATGCTGCCGCTACATTGATAGCTTTAAATAAATTTTGGAATCTAAACTGCACTCAAGAAGAGATAATGGATTTAGCACTAACTCTGGGTTCAGATGTTCCATTCTTTATCTTTGGAAAGACAGCTTGGGCTGAAGGAAGGGGAGAAATTCTTAGAGAATTTAGTTATCAAGAAAGATTTTTCTTACTTTCCCTACCTAAATTAAGAATAAGTACTAAATCAGCTTTCAATGAAATCTCTTTAACTGATGTTGAAGGACTTACCAAAGAAAATTATGAACCTGATAAATACTATAACTCGTTTGAAAAATGGGTGAGATCAACTTATCCCATTATGGATGAAATCTTTTTAGAACTTCAATCTATCGGTAATCCAAGATTATCAGGAACAGGGTCTACAATCTTTGTTGAATATAGCAATTTAAAAGACGCAGAGATGGCGAAAAAAGAATTTCCTGAATTAGTTTTAACAAAAAGCTTAGAACGTTCACCATTAATGCAAATAATAGAATAAAATACGCGAATTGTATGTTTGGGGTGTGGCCAAGCGGTAAGGCAGCGGCTTTTGATGCCGCCATGCGCTGGTTCGAATCCAGCCACCCCAGCCAACTTTAGGTGCTTAAAATGATAAATTCTTCTCGATCTGGTTTAGTCCTTTTTTCAGGAAACGGTAATATTGATCTCTCTAATAAAATAGCAGAACAGCTAGGAACAAGGCTTGGACAGGCCAAAGTAACTACTTTCAGTGATGGGGAAATCAGTATCAGTATTGAGGAGAATGTAAGAGGAAAAGACGTCTTTTTAATACAACCTACATGTGCTCCTGCAGGAGATAACTTGCTTGAATTAATTATTATGGTTGATGCTTTGAGAAGATCTTCTGCTGGAAGAATAACTGCAGTTGTTCCTTATTATGGTTATGCAAGACAAGATAGAAGGGTAAGATCTGAAAGAGTACCTATAAGTGCTAAAGTAATGGCAGATATCCTTGAAAGATCAGGCATAGACCGTGTTCTCACAGTTGAACTTCATTCTGAACAAATCCAAGGATTCTTCGATATTCCCGTAGATAACGTCTACGGAACAAAGGTTATGAGGGATGATATCCTTAAAACTAACTCAGATAATAAACTTGTAGTATCACCGGATGTAGGTGGAGTGGTTAGATCAAGAGCGTTAGCTAAAGTTCTTGGTCTGTCGGATTTGGCCATAATAGATAAAAGAAGAGATGAGGCTAATAAATCAGAAGTTATGAATGTCATTGGAGATGTATCAGGAAAAGAATGCATCATAGTTGATGATATAGCTGATACAGCTGGTACTTTATGCAATGCAGCAGAAGCTCTCAAGACTGAAGGTGCAGTTAAAGTCTCGGCTTATATCGTACATCCAGTCTTGTCAGGTAATGCAATTGAAAAAATTTCACAATCAAAGCTTGATCAATTGGTTGTAACAGATACTATACCGCTCTCAAAAGAGGCGCAAAGCTGCAATAAAATAAGAGTTGTAACTATGGCACCTACTTTGGCGGAAGCAATTAGGCGAGTAAATAACGAAGAGTCTATAAGTGCGATGTTCTTATAGCGGAGAAAGATTATGTCACAACAAGTAAATTTAAATGCAACTGGGAGAGAGACAGATGGTAAATCTTCTAGTAGACGTCTCAGAAGAGCTGGTTCAGTTCCAGCGGTAATTTATGGTGGGGATAAAGATCCTATTAGAATTTCTATATTAGAAAAAGATATAGCCAAGGCATCAGAAGTACCTGGTTTCGCTACTCAAATTCTAAGCGTCAATCTTTCAGGCGAAGAGCAAAATGTGATTGTAAAAGAGATACAAAGACATCCAGCAACGCAACGCGTGCTTCATGCAGACCTATTGAGAGTAAATCCTGATACTAAAATCAGTCTTTCTGTTCCTGTACGTTTTATCAATGAAGAAATTTGTGTTGGTGTAAAAATGCATGGTGGAGCAATATCGCGTTTGATAAACAACATTGATATTAACTGTTTAGCTTCTAATCTTCCTGAATACTTAGAAGTAGATGTTGCTGAACTAGATGTAGGAGACTCTGTTTTTCTATCTAGCTTAGATCTGCCTGAAGGGGTTGAAATACCATCTCTGGCTCTCGGAGAAGATCGAGATCAAGCAGTAGTGTCTATTACAGAAGCTAAAGTACTTGATGTAGAGCCTGAAGTAGTTGAATCTGCAGATGAAGAAGGAGATGAATCTTCAGATGACTCAGGAGAGTCTTCCGATAGCTCTGAAGAGTCTGCTGAATAATTCTTAGCTTAACTTATGGAGCCACTTTTAATTGCTGGGTTGGGAAATCCTGGCGATGAATACGCTAATACAAGACACAATGCTGGATTAGATTTTATTAATCTCATTTGTTCAAAATATTCTTTAGAACTAAAGAAAGAAAATCAAATATATGGCTCTTTTGCTCTTTATGAAACCGAAGATCTTAAACTTATATTCGTATCACCTTCTACATATATGAATGAAAGTGGTTTATGTATCTCAAAATCAAAAAAATTTTTTGGATTAGAATCTAATCAGATATTAATAGCTCATGACGAATTAGACCTTCCAAATGCTGAAATTAAACTTAAAGATTCAGGAGGCCATGGTGGACATAATGGGTTAAGGAATATTATCGATCAACTTCAAGGCGACAAATCCTTCAAGAGACTAAGAATTGGTATAGGTCATCCTGGTAAAAATAAAGATGTTATCTCATATGTATTAAAAAAAGCCCCAAAACTAGAGAGACAGATCCTTCTTGAAAGTCTATATGATTATCTGGACATAGGAGAAAGGTTATTGCTAGAAGGTTGGCAGAAAACTGTTATGAATTATCACACAAATAAGGAGGAGGCTGATGAGTCTTAAATGTGGAATTGTAGGTTTACCAAATGTGGGTAAATCTACTTTATTTAATGCTCTAACTGCTGCAGGAATAGAGGCTCAAAACTTCCCTTTTTGTACAATTGAACCTAATAAAGGAATTGTTGCGGTTCCTGATCCTCGACTAAACGAAATATCTGGAATTGTTAATCCAGAAAAAATGATAGCTACAACAACAGAATTTGTAGACATAGCAGGTTTGGTTAAAGGAGCTTCTGAGGGAGAGGGTTTAGGTAATAAATTCCTTTCTCATATAAGGGAAACTCAAGCAATTATTCACGTAATTAGGTGCTTTGAAAACCCAGATATTACTCACGTGCATGATGAAGTTGATCCTGTAGTTGATTTAGAGACAGTTGAAACTGAGCTACTTCTTTCTGATATAGAAACCTTAACAAATGCTTTAATGCGGCTTGAAAAAGCTTCAAGATCTGGTGACAAAGAAATTGCTGTTCAGAAAGAGAAATTTGAAAGCCTATCTGCCGAACTAAGTTCAGGAGTTTTGGGTAGAAATGCTGAGGCCTATATTAAGGATTCAGAAGCCTTCAAAGAGCTAGGTCTTATTACTGTAAAACCTTGTTTGTATGTAGGTAATGTAGAAGATTTAGATGCAGGTAACGATCTCTTAGACCAACTTACTAACTATGCAAATGAAAGAAATTCTGTGGTGTTACCCATGTGTAACCAATTAGAAGCAGAAATTGCTGAATTGGATTATGAAGAAGGTTTAGAGTTTCTCCAAGATATGGGGCTAGATGAGCCTGGTTTAAATAAACTAATAAGGGAAAGTTATAAAATGTTGTCTCTTATTACCTATTTTACTGCTGGAGAAAAGGAGGTTAGAGCATGGACTGTGAAGGATGGTTCGACTGCTCCAGAAGCAGCAGGTGTTATTCATACTGATTTCCAGAAAGGTTTTATTAGAGCAGAGACAACTGCCTATAGTGACTTTATCACTCATCAAGGTGAGTCAGGTGCCAAAGAGGCTGGAAAACTCAGATCTGAGGGTAGTGATTATATTGTTAAAGATGGGGATATAATGCATTTCAGATTTAATGTGTAATAGTTGCTCGACTTTATCTAAACTCATAACTAAAATTCGCATCACGGTTGTGTAGCTCAGCTGGTTAGAGCGCGGCATTCATAATGCCGAGGTCGGTGGTTCAAGTCCACCCACAACCACCAATTCCCTATAAATATTTTTTAAAAAATAAATTCTGGAGTTCCGCTACTAATCTTCCATAACCACTTTGTGAATCAAACGCATGCTCTTCCTCCGAAAATATATGCAACTCAGTAGGTACTCCTAGATTAGTTAACTTATCGTAAAGATCTGTTGAATCGCTCAAACTTACAACTGAATCAGTTGATCCATGGATTAGCATAGTGGGAGGAAAGTCTTCTTGTATTTGTAAAAGTGGGCTAGCTAAGTCGTAATCTTCTTGTTGAGCTTCATCTCCCATTAAAGCTTTGTATGCATCGACTGTAACATCACTATTCTCATACTTTCTAATTTGAGCAGGAGGATAAATTGAGCAAACTGCTTTGATTTCTGAACTAACATCGTTACTACCATCTTCACCCTCAAAATCATTAATAACTTCTTTCAAACCAGCCATCAAAGAAAGATGACCTCCTGCAGAATTACCCGAAATTCCTATCCTATCAGGATCAATATTTAATATATCTGAGTTTCCTCTTATCCATCTTATGGCGGCTTTCACGTCCTGTATTTGAGCAGGCCATCGCTCTTCTTGAGACAGTCTGTAGGATGTACATAGGCAAACAAAACCCTCTCTTGCAAGGAGAAGACCATAACCTCCTAATTGAGTTTTATCTCCTTCTCTCCAACCTCCACCATGAACAATGACAATTGCAGCTCCATTTTCTTCTCCCTCTGGAGGTTGAAAAAGATCAGCATTTAAAGGTAATTCACTAAATGAAATATTCTGAGTAATTTTTACTTCTTTTTTCATATAAAAAAAGGCATCCGAGAATGCCTTTTAAAGAAATTCGTCTTAACTCGACCTAGAATTCCATACACTTAATATTATAATAATAGCAATTATAAGACCTAGACCCTCTGATCCTAGAGAATCAATTACTCCTTTAATATTTTCTAAAATTCCACCAAAAAATGGAATATCAGGACCAAAAAGCATTGAAGTCAGTATAGATACAGCTACAAATAGAGCCAGAAACTTGGTTAAGTCCCATAAGATTCTGGAAACTTGATTTATTCTTTCTAACATATTTACTCCTTCAGATTGCCTAAAAAAAGAAAGGGGTACCTTGACGGCCCCCTTTCAAACGATAGCTAAGAAAAAACTTATCTATACATATCAAGCAGAACCGCAAGCACTATTAGTCCTACTATACCTTGAGCACCAAGATCATTAACTAAACCTATTAGATTTCCAAGGACATCACCAACAAAAGCAACGTCTCCAAAAACCACCCCTGCAGCAACACCCAAAGCAATCAAAGATACAACTATGCCCGTTAAGGCTCCGATAATATCTCTTAAGTTATTTAAAGCATTCATATTTCACCCATTTATTTACTAAACAAAGGCCCAAATAAATTTGGACCACTTCATTTAGCAGGATGAAAGCAATTAATACAAACGGATCGTTAACACAAATTGTAAAGAATTACAAATTAATCTTCTAACCCTTTCATAGTTAATCTTATTTTGCCTTGTCTATCGACTTCAAGAACTTTAACTTTTACCTCTTCACCTTCTACGAAATAATCTGAAACATTCTCAACTCTCTCTTCGGAGATTTCAGATACATGAACTAATCCATCTCTTCCTGGCATAATAGTTACGAACGCACCAAAGTCTTTGATGTTTGCAACTGTACCAGTATAAATTTTGTTTACTTCTGGTTCAGCAGTAATTTCTTCAATTCTCTTTTGAGCCATTTCTCTTGATTCTGGAGTGTCACCATAAATAGTGACCTTGCCACTATCTTCTACTTCAATAATGGCTCCTGTCTCTTCTGTTAGTCCTCTAATTGTCTCACCACCTTTACCAATGACGTCTCTTATCTTTTTAGTATTAATTTGGACAACAACAGCTTGTGGCGCTTTATCTGATAACTTTTCTCTAGAAGAAGAGATGACTTCATTCATACTCTCAAGTATGTGAGCTCTTGCAGTTTGAGCTTTTTCTAGCGCAACTTCAAAGATCTCTTCAGTTATACCGTCAATTTTTATATCCATTTGTAATGCCGTTATACCTTCAGATGTTCCAGCAACTTTAAAGTCCATGTCACCTAAATGATCTTCATCACCTAAGATATCTGTAATGACTGCAAATCCTTCGTCTTCTTTAACAAGACCCATAGCTATTCCGGCAACAGCTGCCTTAAGCGGTATTCCTGCATCCATTAAAGCCAAACTTGAACCACATACGCTTGCCATTGAACTAGATCCGTTAGATTCTGTTATTTCAGATACAACACGAATTGTGTAAGGGAAATCATCAGGAGAAGGTAAGACTGCTTCCAGAGCTCTTCTTGCTAATTTACCATGGCCAATCTCTCTTCTTTTGGGCCCGGACATGAATCCAGCTTCGCCTACAGAGTAAGGAGGGAAATTGTAGTGGAGCATAAATTGATCTTTAAATTCACCTTCTATTGCATCAATTAATTGTGCTTGTCTAGGAGACCCTAGAGTTGAGGTAACAATAGCTTGAGTTTCACCTCTAGTAAAGAGTGCAGAGCCATGTGTATTTTTAAGAACCCCGGTTTCTATAAAAAGAGGTCTTACAGTATCTAAGTCCCTTCCATCTATTCTTGGTTGGCCATTGATAAGTTTGGTTCTAACTACTTTTTTCTCAACTTTTTTTACAGCATCTAATAAGTCTGCACTAGTTGGTGCACCCTCTTCTCCAGTTGCATGCTCTTCAAGAAGGCCTTCTTTGATAGCCGAGAGGCTCTGAACTCTGTCTTGCTTAACTTGTATCTCGTAGGCTTCTTCTATGGAAGAAGTACAATTCTTTTCGACGAGATCAATAACTTCAGAACTAATAACTTTAGGCTTATATTCAAAGGAAGGTTTACCGATATCAGCTGCCATTTCTTTGATTGCTTCAATAGCTACTTGCATTTCTTGGTGGGCAAATAAGATACCACCTAGCATTTGATCCTCTGAGAGCTCTTTGGCTTCTGATTCAACCATGATCACAGCAGCGTCACTACCAGCAATAACCATATCCAAATGGGACTCTTCTAGTTCACTACGCGTTGGATTGACACAATAATTTCCATCTATAAAGCCAACTCTAATTGCACCAAGCGGCCCATTAAAAGGCAATCCTGATATTGCCACAGCTGCTGAGGCAGCTAGAAAGGATAAAATGTCCGGATCTACATTTTTGTCTGATGATATAACCGTACAGATAACCTGCACCTCATAAAGAAAATCATCATTAAACAGAGGCCTTAAAGGTCTGTCTATTAGTCTTGATGTAAGCGTTTCTTTTTCAGTTGGTCTTCCTTCTCTTTTGAAGAACCCGCCTGGTATTTTTCCTGTAGCGTAAGTTTTCTCTTGATAATTTACAGTTAAAGGGAAGAAATCTTGATGCTCTCCCGGGGCTTTTCCTACGACTACTGTTGCCAAGACTTGAGTATCTTCACATGTTGCAATTACTGCTCCTGTAGCTTGTCTTGCTACTTTTCCTGATTCCAGGGTAATTTCTTTATCGCCTAATTTGAACGATTTTTTATAACTTTCCATTTTAATTTCCTATATTGTACTGAGCCATATTGCTCAGCAATTTAACGATTAGATGATATGGGATTCTTTTTATCTTCTTAAACCTAAATCCGAGATTAACTTAGTATAAGTTTCTGGTTTAGATGATTTTATGTAATCAAGTAGTTTTCTACGCTGATTAACCATACGAATTAAGCCTGTTCTAGAATGATGATCCTTCGCGTTAGCTTTGAAATGAGATTGTAGTGCATCGATATTTGCAGACAATAAGGCGACCTGCACTTCAGGTGAGCCTGTATCGTTTTCTGTTCTTGCAAACTTTGTAACTATGTCTTTCTTTTCTGTATTACTTAGTGCCAATTTTTTTTCCTCTATTAGAATTAATTTGTAGATAAAAGTCTTTTAGGTAGAAGTTTTTTATTATCGTTCACCTCTCCAATACCTATAAATAATTCTGTTTCAGTATATATTCTTACTAATCCTTTATTTTTAAGCTGCGCATTATAGTCTATTGATAGACCATTTCTAACTTTTTTTGCATCTTCGAGATTTAGAGCTATTTTATCAAATTCACTTAACATAGCATCACAAGGCAAAAGCTTATTATTTATTGAATTTTGAGTGTCATCAAAACTACAAGATGCTTGATCAAGTTCCATCTCTCCAACCTTGAGTCTTCGCAGTGAAGTCATTGTAGCCAGGCATCCTAAATCTCTACCAAGGACTTCTACTAGGCTCCTAATGTAAGTTCCTTTAGAGCAAAAAACCTTTAAAACAGCTGAAAATCCGGATTGGTGTATTAGCTCTATGCTTTTTATTTCAATTTGCCTTGGTTCTCTGTAAAGACTTACGCCCTTTCTAGCCCAGTAATATAATGGCTTACCTTTTATCTTAATGGCTGAATACATAGGGGGCACTTGATTCTGATAACCCTCTAGATTAGTTAAAGATTGATCTAAATTCTTCTTAAAACCTGTAAATTTTCTTTCAGAGACAATTTTACCTGTTATGTCTCCTGTATCGGTTTCAATTCCAAACTTTATACCAACTTCATAGACCTTATCTAGATCAGAAGCGTAATTACTAAATTTAGTAGCCTCACCAATACAAATAGGTAGAAGACCTGTTGCAAGAGGATCTAGAGTGCCGCAATGACCTATTCTTTTAATACCAAGCATAGAGCGTAGCTTGTATACACAATTTGCCGAAGAAACACCTTGGGGCTTATCAAGGATAAGGAAGCCATTCATAAGATTAAAATATTTCTTCTAATTTGAAAAAGATTTCTGGAGTTCTTCTAAGATTAAGGTTTTTACTAAGTTTTCTTCTAATAAAACCTTTCGCTTTTTCAAGTCCCTTCTTGACTTCTTCTATATCTATTTCATTAAAGCTATTACTTTGAGAAATGAAAATGTCCGCTTTTTTCATATCTGATGTTAGAAGAACATTAAGTACTGTGATTCCTTGAACTCTTGGGTCCCTTACTTCAAGGGAAAGTACTTGTGATATTTCTACTTTGATTAGATCAGCTATCCTATCGGAGCGCTTGAAATCTTGTGAAGGCATTTAATCTAGTGTTCTTTTAACTTCAATTCTGTCGAAGACTTCTATCTTGTCGCCAACTTTAACATCTCTATAATTTGCAACACCTATACCACACTCTGTTCCCATAGGAACTTCACTAGCATCATCTTTAAATCTTTTTAAAGAATCTAATTCACCTTCAAATATCACAATGTCATCTCTCAAAACTCTAATGGGTTTATTTCTTTTGATAGTGCCTTCGATGACTATAGAACCAGCTATTTGACCAAATTTAGGGGATTTAAAGATATCTTTAACTTCTGCGGTTCCAAGAATTTGTTCCTTCACTTCAGGTGCTAAATGCCCCTCAACTGAAGTTTTAATGCCATCAATTAAATCGTAAATAATGCTGTAATAAAGAATTTCGATAGACTCTTTTTCAGAAAGTGTTTTAGCTGCGTTATCTGCTCTTACATTAAATCCCATAACAAATGAGTTAGTAGTGAGAGCTAAATTAACATCATTTGCATTGATCGAGCCAACTGACTCATGGACAATATTAATTTTAACCTCTTCATTCTCTATATTTTTAATTGAACCTATGATTGCTTCTAAAGAACCATGAGTATCAGCTTTTAAAACAATATTGAGAATCGTGTGATTTCCTAGCTCGGATTCAAAGAGCATCTCTAGATTTGAGATTTGATTGCGTGCCAATCTTTCTTCTCTAGCTTTTTCAGCTCTTTCGTTTGAGATTTCTTTAGCCATTTTCTCACTAGAAACCACTACAAACTCTTCGCCTGCTTTAGGAGGAGAATCTAGACCGGTAATTGAAGCAGGCACAGAAGGTCCAGCTTCCGATAAAGTTTGACCATTCTCATCTACAAGACTTCTAACTCTTTTTGTCTGCTCGCCTACAAGTATCATATCCCCTTTCTTCAAGGTTCCTTTTTGGACAAGAATAGTGGCAACAGCTCCCTTTCCTACCTCAGTAGTTGAATCAAGAACCACACCGAAAGCAGGTCCTTTATGATGAGCTTTTAGCTCTAAAACTTCAGCTTCTAAGGAAACTGCCTCAAGAAGTTCTTGAATGCCGTCTCCTTTTAGGGCAGAAATTGGTAAAAACTGAGTTTGACCGCCCCAATCTTCAGGAATAAGCTCTTTAGTTGAAAGTTCTGTTTTAACTTTCTCAATATCAGCCTCCTCTCTATCCATCTTATTTACTGCCACCACGATTGGAACACCGGCTGCCTTTGCATGGCTAATGGCTTCTTCAGTTTGTGGTTGTAAACCATCATCAGCTGCAACTACCAGAATAACTATATCAGTAGAGTTCGCTCCCCTTGCTCTCACTTCAGAAAAAGCAGCATGGCCGGGTGTATCAATAAAAGCTATCGTTCCTTGAGAAGTATTAGCTTGGTAAGCACCAATTTTTTGAGTGATGCCTCCATCCTCTCCCGCAGCAACATTAGCCTCTCTAATAAAATCTAATAATGTAGTTTTACCATGATCAACATGGCCGAGCACTGAAACAACTGGATTTCTTGGCTCTTCTTCGCCTTCGTAAGTTACAAGTTGCATCAGTTGATCTTCTACCTCAACCTTTACAGCAGGTTCAGCTTTATGTCCCAGCTCTTCAGTAACAAGTATGGCAGTATCTTGGTCCAATGGCTGGTTTAAAGTTGCCATTACGCCCATAGACATTAAATGTTTGACAATTTCTGCACCCTTAACAGACAAGCTTTGAGCGAGTTCACTTACAGTGATCGATTCCGGTATTTGTATTAACTTAGTTACAAATTCTGTGGGTCTTTCGAATTCTTGCTTCTCAACATTAGATAAAAATTTATCACCCTCTAATTCTCTTTGTTCTTTTTTTGAAAGCTCTGCTCGAGTCGGTCTTACAGTCCTTTTTGCTGTTTGTACTACTTTTTTTGCTTCAGGTTGCGGTGTGGAAGCATTGCCAGATTTTGCTTTACGTCTTGTAACTAACGTTTTTTGTTCTAAGTCTTTCTTTCGCTGTTCTTCCTCAGCTTTTTTATTCGCTTCACCTGCTTGTCGTTTCTTCTCAATTTCATCAAAATTAATAGTTGCTGACGTTCTTTGAGTATTGACTGAAGAAACACCTGAAGACTCTTTAGAAATAGTTTTTCTGGTAATAGAAACTGTTCCTTGAGGCTCGGGATCGGGTTTTGAAGCAGTTTTATTTAAAGATATTGTTTTTGATGACTTATTTTGCTGTTCCTTTAAAAACTCTAATAATGTCTTCTTGTCTTGATCAGTAACCTCATCATTGATATCGGAATGATTCAGGCCAGCCTCTTTCATTTGAGAAAGAAGCGCCTCCCCTTCAGAACCTATTATTTTTGCTAAGCTTGCTACTGTTACTGATGACATATGTTTTAATCCTCAAACCAATGAGCTCTTGCTCTCATTATTAAATCACCGGCATCCTCTTCAGTCATATCTATAATACTGGTTAGCTCTTCAATAGATTGTTCTGCTAATTCTTCTCTATCATTTATTCCTTTTTGGGATAACTCTAGCGCTAGAGTCATTTCCATTCCTTCAACCGACATCAAGTCACCTGAATCACCATCATCAGTAGAAACTTCCATGGCCATTGTAATTAAAACTTCCTTAGCTCTGTTTATCAGCAGATTACTTATGTCATCATCGAAACCTTCGATATTTGAAAGTGCTTCAATAGAAGATGAAGATATAGACTCTAAAGAATCAAAACCATTAGATATTAAAGTCTGAGCTAAGTCTTCATCAACATCTAATTTTTCAATTAAAATATTTGATATACCTTCAGACTTCTCTTGACTTTGTTCATCAGCAGTTGCTTGGTCAATCACATTTAATTTCCATCCTGTAATTTGACTGCTTAATCTTACATTCTGACCACTTTTACCAATTGCTTGAGCTAAAGTATCTTGTGTTACTGCTACATCCATAGATCCTCTGGCTTCGTCTAAAACTATAGAAGTTATTTCTACGGGTCCCATAGAATTTATCAGTAATTGTGCCGGGTCGTCATCCCAAATCACAATATCAAGCCTTTCATTACCAAGTTCATTTGAAACAGCTTGAACTCTTGAACCCCTCATACCCACGCAAGCCCCTACTGGATCTATTCTATTGTCATTTGTTTTGACGGCAATTTTTGTTCTTGATCCTGGATCTCTTGCAACAGCTTTTATTTCTATAACTTGTTCAGAAATTTCAGGAACTTCTAGTTTAAATAGTTCGCTGACCATTTCAGGGCATCTTCTACTTAAGGCTAATTGAGGTCCTCTATTTTCTCTTTCTTCTTCTTGAAGGACTGCTCTCAATCTGTCACCAATTCTAAATACTTCTCCTGGTATCAACTCGTTTCTAGACAGAATAGCCTCTGCTCCTTCTCCAAGATCTATAATAAGAAATTCTCTCGTTACTTTCTTTACTGTTCCATTTACAAGCTCTCCAAGAACCGTACGGTATTTTTCAACAACCTGCGCCCTCTCTGCCTCTCTGACTTTTTGAACTATAACTTGTTTTGCAGCTTGTGCAGCAATTCTACCAAATTCAACATTATCAACCTTTTCTTTGATAAGAGAACCTATCTCAGTATGCTCTTCATTTTGGATAATTTGAAACCCAGCATCTTCAAATTCTTCATCAGAAACTACTTCCCATACTCGGAAAGTTTCATAGTCACCTGTTTGTGAATCTATCACAACTTCTATATTTGTACTTTCTTGATACCTTTTCTTTGTAGCAGTAGCTAAAGCTTGCTCTATGGCTTCAAAAATTGCTTCTTGAGGTAAACCTTTTTCGCCTGATACTGCTTCCGCAACTAATAAAATCTCATTTTGCATAATATTACCCTCTAGATTAAAAGATTTGCTTGTATTATAGAAGAGAAAGGAATTTCATGAATTTCTTCCTTTATTTCAAGTTTTATACTTATGTCATCAACTTCTTTTAAATTTCCTTTAATTGTCTTTTTATTATCGTTATCAAAGAACGTTACTCTAATGCTTTCGTTAATGAACTCTTGATATTGTTCTTTATAAAAAAACTTTCGATCTAAACCAGGTGATGAAATTTCTAACATATATTTCTCTGAAAAGTCATTTTCAGTATCAAGAACCTTGCTAACATGCTTACTTACTTTTTCGCAGTCCTCTACTGATATACCATCTTTATTATCTATGAAGATTCTTAAGGTTTGGTTGGAGTGTCTTCCAAATAGCTCGAGGCCCCAGACCTTACAGCCTAATCTCTCGATATCTTTCTCTATTACCTCTTTTATATATTCAGTATCCATTTTTCACCTACAAAAAAAGCCCATATAGGGCTTACTTTGGTAGCGGGGGCAGGATTTGAACCTACGACCTTCGGGTTATGAGCCCGACGAG
>CAJWDT010000011.1 GCA_913031395.1 uncultured Gammaproteobacteria bacterium | reverse complement strand
ACATAACAAAATTTATAAGATTAATAATGGCGGACCGGACGGGACTCGAACCCGCGACCTCCGCCGTGACAGGGCGGCGTTCTAACCAGAACTGAACTACCGGTCCACAAAAAACCAGATTATACATAGATAGTGAAAGAAAAAATTAAAATATTTCTATATTAAATATGAATATTTTAGCTCAAAGGCTTGTTATGACTTACTCTAAAAGAAACAGGCTTTAATTTTTTATATGATTTAGTTTTTACTGAAGAAACAAAGTGAAAATTAACATCAACATACTCAGAAAAAACTTCTAACTCTACATATCCTTTATTTTTTCCATTAGTCCATATTAGATCATTATTCGAGCTTATGAATGATTTATCAATTGAATCAACTAAATCTCCAAAGGTATCAACAAAATTAGGTGATGAAATTGAAGGAGCTCCAATTTCTATGCCTACAAAATTTCTATTATCATTATAGAGATTAGAAACCCATGAATTGTGCGAATCGCCAGCCAGAACTAAATTAGATTGAGATGATTTTATAGTTTTGTAAAATTTCTGTCTTTCCAAAGGATACCCATCCCATTGATCGGTGTTATAAGGAATTTTAGTTCCAGCTAAAGATAAATATTTATGAAGGTATTCTGGAAATGTTTTTTTATCTACTTTTTTAAAAATCTCAGGGAGATATTTAGGTCCAATTAATATTTGTTGTCCAAAAATTGACCATTTAAATTGATTATTATTTTTTTCTTTAATCCATTTAAACTGATTCTTGCCTAATAATTTTCTTGGTTTTTGTAAATCTTTAAAGAACCTTTGTTCATCAAAGTCTAATTTTTTAAAATATTTTTCTATATCAAGTTGTTTCTCTCTTTCAGCAGATCGAGTATCTAACATCATTAAGTTAATAAGATTACCAACTGTAAAATTTCTCCATATTCTATTTTTTATCCCTTTTTCACGAATAGGCATCCACTCAAAGTAGGCTTGGATTGCATTTTTTTTTCTTTTTTTATATGAGCCTTCATTTGGAGAATGGTTTTCTCCCCCTTCTTTCCAACTATCATTTGTTATTTCGTGATCATCCCAAACAGCTATCATAGGTTTTTTTGAATGAAGCAACTGAAGGTCCTTATCTTTTTTGTAAGTTGAATGTCGTTTTCTATAGTCGTTTAAGGACAATATTTCATGAGAAGGACTGACAATTCTTTCCATTTTTATCGCATCATCTGAAGCATACCCACTAGATCCATATTCGTATAAATAATCCCCAAGGTGTAAGACAAGATCAATCTTCTTGTTATTTGCCATCTCCCTATAGGCATTAAAATAGCCAGCAGGATAATTAGAACAACTACAAAAGGCTATGTTGAAACTTTCTGGGTTTTTTATTGGTAGTGTGGAAGTAATTCCAATATCAGATATATTTTTACCTACAAGAAAACGATAATATATTTTTCTGCCATTATATTTTTTTGGAATTTTAGCGTCTATTTTTACAGTAAAATCTTTTGTTGAATTGGTTCTATGTTTTCCATAAATAATTAATTCTTTAAAATCTTTATCTTTTGACACTTCCCATCTAACAATTAAGGATTTAACTTCTACTTCTGATAATTTTGTCCACAATATTACATTTGAATGAGTAGGATCACCGCTTGCAATTCCATGACGGAAGGAGGCAAATTTTTCCTCTTTTGGAAATGGGTAAACTTTTAAAGGAAGCGCTAATGAAAAAAAGGCTAATCCCTTTAAAAAATTTCTTCTACTTTTATCCATTAAGACAATTTAACACTTAAAGTTATAGTTTGATGAAAAGTTTTTTATTAGGTTTTTTTAATAGTGCTATCCTGGTGGGCGATACAGGACTTGAACCTGTAACTTCCACCGTGTAAAGGTGGCACTCTACCAATTGAGTTAATCGCCCAGAGAAGCGCGAATTATAGTATTCAAATTTAGGTAAGTCACTATTAGGTTTTTGTGTTGTTGTTTTGATTTGATTTAATTCTATGAAGTTTGATCAAATAGGTGTTATATTTGAGTAATACACCTAATAAATGGCTAAATATGAATGTAATTGAGGTAAAAGAACTTGAAAAAACCTATTACGTAGGAGACATTGAAGTTAAAGCTCTGAGAGGAGTAACTTTTGATATTCAAAAAAGTCAGTTCTCAGCAATTATGGGGCCTTCAGGATCTGGAAAATCAACTTTGATGCATATTATAGGATGCCTCGATACACCTTCAAAAGGCGAATATAATCTTAATGGTGAGAATGTTGCAAAGATGTCGGATGATCAACTTGCAAAAATTAGAAATAAAGAAATAGGCTTCGTATTTCAAAAATTCCATTTATTGCCAAGAAATACAGCATTAGAGAACGTCATGCTTCCTCTTAAATATGCGAATATAGGAAGACTAGAAAGATCTGAAAAAGCCAAGGAAGCTTTAGCTCAAGTTGGTCTTTCAGACAGAATAGATCATAAACCCTCTGAATTATCAGGAGGTCAGCAACAAAGAGTTGCAATTGCAAGAGCACTTGTTAATTCACCAGCAATACTTTTTGCAGACGAACCCACAGGCAATTTAGATTCTAAAACTGGAGAAGAAGTGATGACCCTTCTTCATAAACTGAATAACAACGGTCAAACAATTGTCCTCATTACTCATGAGAAAGATATTGCGGTTCAAACGCAAAGAACAATCTTTATTCGTGATGGAAAAATTGAATCAGACACTATTAACTAAAATGAATAAAACTAAATTAACTCTATCCATAGCTACATTAATATTTCTTGTCAGTTGTGGTGATAAGCAAGAGAATTTTGATCTATATACAATTGAAAAAGCTGAATCTAGGTCTCTTGAATTAATAATAGATGCTTCAGGGTCTGTTGAAGCAATCTCTTCGATTGAAATTAAATCAAAGGCTTCAGGAGAAATTTTATTTCTAGGAGCAGAAGTAGGAGACAAGGTTAATAAAGGAGATGTGTTAGCCAGAATAGATCAAAGAACACCTTCCAATACCTTATCTCAGGCCGAAGCTGATATTGGGGTATCTATTGTGAAATTAAAAAATGCTGAAGCTCAACTGGAAAGAGGAAGACAATTACACTTAGGTAATAGTATTTCTGACAAAGCTTTTGAAGAAATACAAGAGTTACATTCTTTTGCTAAAGCACAGCTGGTAAGGGCAGAAGTTTATCTAGAGAATGCGAAGATCGCCCTTGAAGATACGCTCGTTCGTTCGCCTGTAACTGGAAAAGTTATAACAAGGCAAGCAGAAGTAGGAACCGTCATCACCTCCCCGACCGCTGCAGTAGGAGGAGGCACTCTTTTAATGAGAATGGCTGACTTGAATAAAGTAAGAGTAAGAGCATTTGTTGATGAAGTAGATATTGGCAAATTGTCTATAGGCCAAGAAGTTAGTCTTAAAGTGTCCTCTTATAAAGATAAAGAATTCATAGGTTATGTTGCAAAAATTGAACCTCTTGCGAGTGTTAATCAGAATGTGACTACTTTTCCTGTCTTAATAGATATCGATAATAAAGAAGAATTACTTTTGCTTGGCATGACTGCAGAAGTAAAAATAAAAGTATTAGATACAAAAATAAATCTTACAGTTCCTTCTGGTGCATTACGCACAAGAAAGAATCTCAATTTTGTAGCTACATTGCTTGGTTTATCGGAAGAGGATATCGAAAGATTTCTAGAAGAAAAAGAAGAGGGAGAAGGATTTACAAGATTTATTGTTCTCAAGAAAGTTGAAGGCAAGCCATTACCTGTCTGGATAGAAACAGGAAACACTGACTATAATCATGTTGAAGTATTGTCTGGTTTGCAAACTGAGGACGAAGTCTATGTTGTTCCAAGTGATGGACTAATCAGAAACCAAGATGAATTCAAAGAGAGAATAAGAGGAAGGAGGCCTTTCTAATGCTAGCAGAGGAATCTCTTACTTCAGCATTCGATGCTATCAAGGCCAATTTGCTTAGGTCTATATTGACGGCTTTAGCTATCATCATTGGAACTGCAGCAGTCATAGCATTAGTTTCTATAGGAGGCAGTGCTCAAAAAGCTATTGAAAATTCTATTTCTGATATGGGTTCACAGGTTCTATCTGTTGTTCCGGGACAAAAAGAAAAAAATGGAGTGAAGTCTGCTTTTATCCCCTTGAAACTTGGAGATGTAAGGGCATTAGAAAATGAAAAAAATATTTCATGGAAGATTGCTCCAGAAATGCGAGGTAATAAACAAGTTAAATATATATCAGAAAATGCCAATCTACCCATTGTCGGAACTACTTCTGATTATTTCTCAATCTATGGGATTGAAGTTAATCAAGGAAATGTTTTTACAGAAAATGATTTAATCAACGGTAAAAAAGTAGCAATTATTGGTAGTGATGTAGCCAAAGAACTTGGGACTAATAAGAAAGACTTACTCTTTAAAAATATTGTAATAGGTGATTCTTCTTACAGAGTCATTGGAATAGCCGAACCCAAGGGTTCTGGTGGTTGGGATAATCCTGATGAAAGAATTTTTGTTCCCGTGATAACAGCTTCAGAGAGAATCTTTGGAAGAATATGGATCAACATGATTGTAGTGAAATCTGCAGGTGAATTTAGCCTTCCTCAAGTCATGATAGCAATTGAAAGAATTTTAAGAAGAACTCATGATATCAGCCCTGGTGAAGATAATGATTTTAGAGTCTATGATTGGTCAGAAGTCAAACAACTGCAAAAGGAAACAACTAATATTCTCACTACAATGATTGCAGGCATTGCCAGTATTAGCTTGTTAGTTGGTGGAATAGGAGTAATGAACATCATGCTTGTTTCTGTAACTGAAAGAACAAGAGAGATAGGCTTGAGGAAAGCTCTCGGAGCTACTCAACAGGATATTCTCATACAGTTTATTGTTGAAGCGATACTGCTTTGTATAATTGGAGGGTTGATAGGTGTCGTCTTAGGATCTGCAATTTATTTCTCCATTGCCTCTTATCAGGAATGGCCTATTGTCATGCCTCTCTCAGCAATTATTGGATCAGTTACCTTCTCTGCTTTGGTGGGCCTTTTCTTTGGTATCTGGCCGGCGCGAAGAGCTGCCAAACTAGACCCTGCTGTAGCGTTGCTTTACGAATAAGTTTACTTGGTCATTTAAAGAGAAATCTGAGAGAAGAAGTATTTCATAAGTGCCCTACTTTCCTGAGCTTAAATTTGGATTTTCATGGCCAAAAAATTTTTAAAATAGTAGAGTAGAAATTATAAAAAATTAGTTAACTGATTTGCGAAGACTGGCTTGTAATAGCTAAGATCCTAATATTCGATATGGTAAAGAGAGTTTGGAAACTAGGTGAAACCAAGAAAGATAGAAAAGGAAGAACAATCTTTTTTAAAGGTTATTCAAAAAAATTAACTGATAATGGAACGGCGATAGAACTCTGGGAGCCCGAAGAGTAAGTAAAAAAATTTAAATTTAAAAACGATGATTGAATTAATTCTCTTAACTATATTGATTTTGATTGGAGTGCTATGGTTTAAGAATTTAACTGACAACTCTGGTAATGAAGATGATCCAGAGATAGCTGCACTAAGAAAAAAACACGCCAATAAATGGAGTACTTATTTGTCAATAATCGTAGTGAGTGGTTTCTTTGTTTGGCTTTTAATAACCAACGGAAACTTTTAAAGATAGCCATGCTAGAAAAATTTGCTTTAGCTATACACTGGATAAGTTTTATCTTTGGTGTAGTTTTAGGAGCGTTCCTAATCAGTGCCTCCATTTTTTTTGAAATTTCATCTAATCAGAGGTTTTTTACATTTTTATTTGGTTTATTCAGTTTGTTTTCTTGTTCAGGTCTGGGTTGGTTAGCAAGATTTGTTCTAACAGGAAAGGTTCACTTTTTTCCATGGAAGAATTTATGATTTATCTAGTTTTGGGATTAACAATATTGAATTCCTTTATGCTTATTTATTTCTTCGTGGTTCAAACACGAAAAAATAATGAAATTATTAAAGAACTAAGGAATGATCAAACAAACAATCAGAAATCTTCGGATAAGAATAAAGCTCATATTGATGATATGCTTAAGATGAGAGAGATGTACGAATCTGACTAAATTAAAAGTAGTCTCTGTTTCTAATAACTTTCTTAATCTAAAGATCAATTAAAATATTTCAGACCGTTAATGGACAAAGAAGCGTTACTAAAGGAATTACTGAGGATTGGTTACGACAATCCTAAGTTATCCGACTTAAGTGAGGAAGCGCTTTCACAGATCTTAAGAAACAATGATGCTTACTACAAAAGAAATACAAAGATTTAATAATAAAAAAGTGGAGTTTTATGAATAAAAAACTATATAGAGATGGCCCATATGAAGATTTTTTTTCTCAAGGTGTGCTGGTTGGAAATATATTAACTTTGGCAGGACAAATAGGTGTTGATGAAGAAGGCAATAGCCCTGAAGACATTAAAGGGCAAATGGTTATTTGTTATAAAAATATTTGTAATGTGCTCACCCATTTTGGAGGAACACTAGAAAATGTAATTGATGAAACATGGTTTGTAACAAACGTTGATGAATGCATGAAAAATGTTACAGAAATATTTTCTGAAAGAGAGAAAATTTATGGGTGCAAGCCTGAAGTATCACAGACACTTGTAGGAATTGGTGCTTTGGTACAACCCAATCTAAAGATAGAGATTAAATGCATAGCGTATATTGATTAAAATAATGAATGAAGAGATAACTGGTTTGAAGGATAGAATTAAAGAATTAGAAGATGAAGTAAAAGACCTTCAAGCACACCAATTGGAAACAGGTAATAACATTGTTACTTTAATTCAACACGCAGAAACCATGAATAATGTGACCGATGCTTCAGGCCTTTTAGCTGAGCACGTCACTGATTTAGAGGAAAAACTGAACCTTGTGATTAATTGGATGAAAGAAGAGATTAGAATGAGAGAGCTTAATTAAGGAATACCTCAATTATTCTCTACTCATCATTATCTGGATAATTTATGAAATTATCTATGATTGAAAATTGTTCATTTAAAGTTCATTGGCTTATGTCATGTAAAATAATAAACATTATAATTTTGGAGAAAAAGAATGTCGGAAAGAGAGTTTGATCTAGTTGTATTTGGTGCTAGTGGTTATACAGGAAAGTTAGTCGCAGAATATATTCAGAACGAATATGGAGGAGATCAGTCCTTGAAATGGGCTTTAGCAGGCAGAAACAAAGATAAATTAGCAGGTATTAAAGAAGATCTTAATCTTGAATCAGATCTTACTATTCTTAAAGTGGATAGCAATGATCAAGAATCTTTAGATGCAATGACAAGCGCAGCAAAGTGCATATTAACTACTGTTGGACCTTATCAATTATATGGCTCTAACTTGGTAGAATCTTGTGCAAAAAATGGAACAGATTATGTTGATTTAACTGGTGAGCCAGGATGGATGTATGAAATGATTAATGAACATAAAGAAACTGCAAAAAAATCAGGTGCAAGAATTGTTTTTTCATGCGGTTTCGACAGCATACCATTTGATTTAGGAGTCTATTTTGTTCAACAAGCTGTTCGAGATAAATTTGGTAAACCAGCACAACATGTAAGAGGCAGAGTTAAGGCTATGAATGGAGAATTCTCAGGAGGTACTATCGCTTCATTAGGAGCCACAATGGCTACTCTGAAAGAAAAGCCAGAGTTGATTAAGGTTTTAGCAAATCCCTTCTCTCTAACTGAAGGCTTTGAAGGACCAACTCAATTAGATGATTCTAAGGTTCTCTTAGACGAAAAATTAAATATGTGGGTTGCTCCATTTGTTATGGCTCCGATCAATACTAAAAATATACACAGATCTAATGCTCTTCTCGGTCATGAATATGGAGAAGATTTTTGTTATGACGAAATGATGATTGCTGGAGAAGGAGAGGAAGGAAAACAAATTGCAGATGCCATGACTTCAGCCAATCCTATGGGAGGAGAAGATGTGCCTCAGCCAGGAGAGGGACCATCTCAAGAATCAAGAGAACAAGGAAATTATGATGTCCAATTTTTTGCAGACATAGATGAAGGATGCATTGAAGCAAGAGTAACTGGAGATATGGACCCAGGGTATGGATCTACTTCTAAAATGATTACAGAAAGTGCTATGTGTTTAATTCACGATTGCAATGATTTATCTGGAGGAATATATACTCCAGCTCCTGCAATGGGAAACAAGTTAATCAAAAGGTTAATTGAAAAGGCAGGATTAACCTTCGATATAATATAAATATTACTTATATCATTTTATAAGTTTTGTGTATAATGCAGGCATGAAAAAGCTTGCATTAACTCTCCTAATTACACTCTCCTCACTAACCACCTTCTCAGAAGAGCATACAGTTAAAATGTTAAATGCTGGAAAAGAAGGCATGATGGTCTTTGAACCTGCAGTTTTGTCCATCAAGAAAGGTGATACTGTTAAATTTATAGCAACAGATATGTCCCATAATTCATCTTCTGTTGAAGGTATGATCCCAGACGGCGCAGAACCTTGGGTTGGTGGGCTAAGTCAAAACGTAGAAGTTACTCTTACAAAAGAAGGTGTATATGTCTACCAATGCACACCGCACAATATGATGGCCATGATTGGTGTGATCAAAGTTGAATCCAGTTCTAACTTAATGCAAGTCAAACAAAAAGCGGAGTCTTACAAAAAGACTTTTTTAATGAATCAAGAAAGACTAGACAACTACCTTTCTCAAATATAAAAACATTATGAGATTACAAATTGTAAAAGAACAAGCTGACGAAGAAACTTTCCAAGAGTGGAGAGAAGAAGATTACATGAATAAAATGAATTTCAACCCATTAGTCATGTTTGTAGTTATTCCTACAGTTGTTCAAGCTGGTTGCTTAATTTTTATGGGAGGTGCTATGCTCCTCAATACGGCTATATTTGTCTGAAACTAGTTCGCTTTATCAAATATAAAGCCTTTGTAGCTTTCTGAAACTATTTCGTCCAACATTTCTGTGTAAACCGGCACTCCAATAAAAGGAAGAAAAGACTTTGCTTTCTCTTCAATATTTGAACCGTTATACCATGACTTAGTATCTGTAAATACAGTCATGTCTGCAATCTCATTTACAAGGACCATCCAGTCATCTTCAGCCGTCTTTGTAGACTCGATAACTGTTTTATCATTTTTCATCATCCATTCAATGCAGTCAGTTATCCAATTAACATGTTGCTCTATAGAAGGCATCATATTTGATAAGACTGAAGGGCTTCCGGGTCCAGTGACAGTAAATAAGTTAGGGAAATTAGTAATACCAATTCCTAAATATGATTTAGCACCGCCCTCCCATTGATCTTTAAGCTTTACATTTCCTCTGCCTGAAATATCTATATTTGTTAGAGCTCCAGTAATTGCATCAAACCCTGTAGCCATGATGAGCGTATCCACTTCATAAGTTTTGTCTGATTCCAGAGTATTAGCTGTAATTTTTTGGATTGGATGTTCTTTTAAATCAATTAAAAAGACATTATCTTTATTAAAAGTTTCGAAATATCCAGTATCTACACACAACCGTTTGCCACCAATGTGATAATCCGGAACTAATAGTTGGGCTGTTTTAGGATCCTTTACAATCTCTTTTATTTTATTTCTTACAAAATTTGCTGCGACCTCATTAGCTTCTGCATCAAGCGCCACATCAGCATAGCCCCCAAAGAAACCTAGACCCGCACTTTGCCAGTTCTCTTCTAGTTGAACGTGAACCTCATCTAAGTCAGTCTCTGTTATTAGTGCTTCATCTGAAATTGCTGCGATGCCGAACCCATTTAAATAATTATCTTTCCTAAATTCTGAATACCTAGATTTTATATCTTCTTCCACAACTTTATCCATAGGTCCATTGTTTGAAGGAATTGAATAATTAGGTGTTCTTTGAAAAACGTAGAGCTCTTCTGCTTGTTCTGCTATTAAAGGTATTGACTGAATTGCCGAGGAACCTGTCCCAATAACCGCTACCCTCTTCCCAGTAAAGTCCTGTTCCTCTTGAGGCCATGAAGAAGTTTGAAGCAATTGACCTTTAAAATTTTCTAATCCTAGAAAATCAGGTTTATTAGGAATAGATAAGCAGCCAGTTGCAAAGATACAAAACCGTGATTCGTAATGTCCTTTTGAAGAGGTTATCTTCCATTTTGCAGAAGACTCATTGAAATTAGCACTTATTACTTCTTCTTCAAACTGGATACCATCTCTAAGTTCATATCTATCAGCCACATGATTGATATATTCAAGTATCTCTGGTTGACCAGAATATTTTTCTGACCAATTCCACTCTTGCTGTAAATCTTCATCGAACTGATAAGAATATTCTAATGATGGTATATCGCATCTTGCTCCAGGATATCTATTCCAGTGCCAAGTTCCTCCTATTTGGTCTCCCTTTTCTAATATGACTGCTGATAATCCTAATCTTCTAAGTTTAAGAAGCTGATAAATACCAGCAAAACCTGCACCTACAATTAAAACATCAAATTCTTTAGTCTGATTTTCTTGAGTCATAGCTAACCTCCTCCAATACTTATAAAGAGTATATCTAAACTTTTAAATATTTTTAATACGAAGTTAAACTTTTAATTAAACAGCTATCAACGAAATTATAATTTCCTTAAAGGAAAAGTTTCATCCGAGGATATTTGTTCAGATCTTAAAATTAAATAAAAAGCAAAAACTGTACTTTCGATTCCATTAGATTTTAATTTTGCTTCTTTCATCAAATCAGAGTTTATGAGATTTTTATTAATCTCTTCTATAACTTTTCCTAAATGGAAGCGATTGGCTTGCATAAGTAATTAAAAAAATATCCTTTTGTTACGAACTATCAGTTGTTAATATCTTGATTCTAATTTTAGATAAATTAGCTAAAGATCATTATACAATTTACTTATGAAAAATACCTTATTAGCGCCTGCCATAGAAACTAAAATAGATAATAAATCTGATGAATTTAATCAGTATAAAGATGCTATGTTGGAAAAATTAGATGGTATCGAAGACTTACTAGACTTTGTTGAGCTTGGTGGAGGAATGCATCACCATGAAAGGCTTGCTGCAAGAGGCAAGATGTCAGTGCGAGATAGAATTTCTAACTTTTTAGATCCTGATACTCCTTTCCTGGAGATAAGTTCACTAGCAGCCTATGCTTCTGATTATCCTGTCGGTGGCGGTGCAGTTGCGGGTATAGGAATAGTGGCAGGAACAGAAGTGGTTATTTTTGCTAATGATCCTACTGTTCTAGCTGGGGCTATGCATGCTTTTTCAGGTAAGAAATGGTCAAGAGCAATGGAGATTTCAAGAGTTAACAAAATTCCTTACGTTCAGTTTGTTGAGTCAGCTGGTGGTGATTTAAGAATGGGCGGAGGTAAAGGAAAGAAAGGAGCGGCTGGAACTATATTAGGCGCTGGTCACTTTGCCGAATCAGGAAGGACTTTCTACGAAGTTACTGAATTATCTAAATTAAGAATTCCTACTATTTCTATTGTCTTTGGTTCTTCTACTGCTGGAGGGGCATATCAACCCGGGATGTCTGATTATAATATTTTCATTAAAAAACAATCTAAAGTATTCCTTGGCGGTCCACCACTTGTAAAAATGGCTACAGGAGAAGAGTCAGATGATGAAACTCTAGGTGGAGGACAAATGCATGCTGAAGTTTCAGGATTAGCTGATTATCTAGCTGAAGACGAAATGGATGCTTTAAGGATAGGAAGAGAAGTTGTCTCACATTTGAATTGGAGGAAAGAAGGTAAAGAACCTAATATGAAAGCTGATGATCCAATTCTAGATACTGAGGATCTTTTAGGCTTAGTAGATCCAGATTTGAAAAGACCTCTTGATGTTAGAGAGGTTATCGGACGTATTACTGATGGATCAAGATTTGAAGAGTTTAAACCTTTGTTTGGGTCTACCTTAATATGTGGTTTTGCCACTATTCATGGATATACAGTGGGAGTCTTAGGCAACAATGGACCTATCTTTCCTGATACAGCTGCAAAAGGAGGTCAGTTCGTTCAGTTGTGTAATCAAATAGACATACCTATCGTTTTCCTTCACAACATAACAGGATTTGTTGTTGGAAAAGACTATGAGCAGGCTGGTCAAATCAAAAGAGGAGCTCAATTTTTAAATTCTGTATCTAATTCGACCGTTCCACATCTAACTATTATTTTGGGAGCAAGTTATGGAGCAGGAACTTACGCAATGTCTGGAAGAGCCTATGATAATAAATTTACTTTTTTATGGCCAACAGCAAAAGTTGCAGTTATGGGCCCTCAACAAATCGCTGGAGTAATGTCTATTGTCCGAAGAGCTAGAGCTGCACGAACAGGAGAAAAATTTGATGAAAAAGAAGATGCCAGAATGGTTGCATTTGCCGAAAAAGCACAAGAAGAAGGCTCTCTAGCATTAAGAGCAACTGGCGCAATTAGTGATGACGGAATTATAGATCCTAGAGATACACGCACAGTATTAGGAACTTGTCTCTCTTTGGTTAACGGAAGAAATATTGAAGGCGCACCTGGATATGGAGTATACAGACTATGACTTTTCATAAATTATTAATAGCCAATAGGGGTGAAATAGCCTGCAGAATTATTAAAACAGCTCATGAAATGGGAATTTCTTGTGTAGCTGTCTACACTGAGGCTGATACTAACTCACTATTTGTAAGAATGGCTGATGAGGCCGTAAAATTAAGTGATACTTATCTAAACGGTAAAGAAATAATTGCTGCTGCCGAGCAAACCGGTGCACAAGCGATACATCCCGGATATGGGTTCCTTTCAGAAAATGCTCAGTTTTCGAGGGATGTTATAAAAGCAGGTTTAATCTGGGTAGGTCCTAGTTCAAGAGTTATTACTTCGATGGGAGATAAACTTAAAGCAAAAGATATTGCTGAAAAAGCTGGTGTCCCTACTCTACCGATGACTACCGATCCTAAAAAAGCAAATACAATTGGCTATCCTATTCTTATAAAAGCTGCAGCTGGTGGTGGCGGTAAAGGAATGCGAATAGTAGAGGATAAAAAAGACCTAAAAGAGTCTATCTTAGGCGCTCAAAGAGAAGCACAAACTGGTTTCGGAGATGATAGAGTCTTTATTGAAAGATATGTAGCTTCGTCTAGGCATATAGAAATACAGATTTTAGGTGACTCTAATGGCAATGTAGTCCATCTAGGTGAGAGAGAATGCTCTATTCAAAGGCGTCATCAAAAAATTATTGAAGAATCTCCTTCTCCAAGGGTAGATTCAAATATGCGTGACGCTATGGGTGCAGCAGCAATTAAACTTGCTAAAAAACTTAAGTATGAGTCAGCAGGAACCGTGGAATTTCTAGTGGATGATAAAACTGGAGAATTTTGGTTCTTGGAAGTAAATACAAGACTACAAGTAGAGCATCCAGTTACTGAAGAAGTTACAGGGAAAGATTTGGTTTATGAGCAGCTCAGAATTGCTAGGGGTGAAGAATTAGGATATTCACAAGAAGATATCACCTGGACCGGGTCTTCAATAGAAGCAAGACTTTACGCAGAAGATCCTTCAAATGATTTCCTTCCTGCAACTGGTACCCTTATTGCTTATGAAAATGATACAAATATAGATGCAAGATGGGATACAGGTATTGAACAAGGTTCTGTTGTAGGAACAGATTTTGATCCTATGTTGGCAAAAGTTATTACAAAAGGTAAAACTCGAACAGATGCTGCAAATAAACTTGCTTTAGCATTAGAAAGCCTTCACATTGGAGGAGTTACTACTAATAGAGACTTTTTAGTGTCTTCCCTTCGCTCTTCCCACTTCCTTAAAGGTAAGACGACTTCAGATTTTATTGACAAAGCCAAACCAAAAAGATCTGTAATCCTTAAGGATAAATCATTAGAGCAAGCCACCATAGCTGCTGCCCTTTGGATTCAAGGGCGCAACAGAAATGATGCAACTATCCTGAAAAACATTCCATCTGGATGGAGAAATTCAAGACTACCAAGACAAAAAATAGGCTTTAGTTATTTAGACAAAGAAGTATTTGTCTCTTATAAATCAAATAGGGATAACACTTTCAGTGTTAATGAAGACTCCACAGCTCAAATTCTTAACTGGTCTGGAAAAGGAATTGATATTGAAATTAATAATTCAAGATTTTTTTCTAAAGTAACTCAAGACAAAGATAACTTGGTTGTTCATGGTCCTTGGGGAGATGTCTTGTTTAAAGTCCTACCCAGATTTACTTTACCTGGAACTGAAATACAGGCCGGCGGGTTAGTTGCACCAATGCCTGGCAAGGTTATTGATTTGAAGGTCAAAGTTGGAAGCAAAGTTAAAAAAGGAGATACTTTGGTTATTCTTGAAGCTATGAAAATGGAACATCAAGTAAAAGCCTCTAAAGATGGAAAAATAACTAAAGTGCTCATTAAGAAAGATGATCAACTTGAAAACGGCGCTTTACTAATGGTCTTGGATAAGTAAAAAATGAATAAACCTAAAGAAAAAATAATAATTGGTAATTGCAGTGGGTTCTATGGCGATAGGCTTTCTGCAGCAAAAGACATGGTTGACGGAGGCCCGATAGATGTTTTAACCGGTGATTATTTAGCTGAATTAACGATGACTATTCTCTACAACCAGAGAATGAAGAGAGGTGAGGATCAAGGTTATGTAGGAACCTTTTTAAAACAATTTAGTGAAGTAGCAGTTTCATGCCAAGAAAAGAATATCAAGATTGTAACTAATGCGGGTGGTCTTAATCCTTCTTCCATGGCTAATAAAATTGAAGAAATTGTAAAAGAACTCAATCTCAATCTTAAAGTGGCATATATTGATGGAGATGATTTAATTCCTAGATTTGCAGAATTAGAAGCCGAAAACGAACCTTTAACCAATATGGAAAAGGGAATTTCTCTTCATGATTATGAAAAAAAACCTCTCACTGCAAATGCTTATTTTGGCGCTTGGGGAATAAAAGAAGCTCTTGATGCTGGTGCAGATGTTGTGGTTTGTCCAAGAGTAACAGATGCAGCCGTTGTTATAGGACCTGCTGCATGGAAATTTAATTGGTCTAGAGATAATTTTGATGCACTTGCAGGTGCTTTGGCCGCAGGTCATATTATCGAGTGTGGTGCTCAAGCAACTGGGGGTAATTACTCCTTTTTTAAAGAAGTACCATCATTTTCTAATATGGGATATCCAATTGCTGAGATATATGAAGATGGAAGTTTTACTATAACGAAGCATCCAGGAACGGGTGGTTTAGTTTCTGTAGGAACAGTTACCGCTCAATTACTCTACGAAATAAATTCTCCAGCCTATATGAACCCAGATGTAATTGGACACTTTGACACTTTGAAGATGGAGCAAGATGGTGAAGATAGGGTATTTGTCAGTGGCTGCAGGGGTTCAAGCGCCCCTAAAACGCATAAAGTTTGTGTAAATCTAGCAGGTGGATTCCGAAATGGAACAGAAGTTTTATTAACTGGAATTGATATAGAAGAAAAAGCTAAATTAGTAACCGATTTAATATTCGAAAATGTTGGTGGTAGAGACCAATTTGATCATGTTGATATTCAGCTTATCAGGACTGATCATGAGAACCCCCTTTCAAATGAATCTGCACAAGCCTCTTTGCGAATATCTGTCATGTCACAAAATCCAGACTTAGTAGGCCGATTATTTAGTGCAAAGATCGTAGAATTAGGCTTGGCAAGTATACCTGGCTATACAGGAAGATCTGGAATGCCTTCAGGCCCTTATATTCAGTATTGGCCAGCCCTCATAGATAGTAAATTCATTACAGAAAAGGTTCATATAGATGGAAAATCTTTTGAAGTTAAACCAACTAGCCAAATGGATTTTGAAGAAATCTACTACCAAAAAGAACCATACGAGAATGATCTTCCTGAAATAAACTCAAAGCTAACAACAAAATTCGGCACTCTTTATGGCACTAGATCTGGAGATAAGGGGGGATGTGCAAATCTAGGAGTATGGGCAAAAAATCAAGAAGCTTATGCATATCTTTTTGAATTCCTAACAGTAGAAAAGCTTAAAGACTTGCTTCCAGACTTAAAAGATTACGAGATTGATAGATATGAACTACCAAACATATTATCTCTAAATTTTTATGTACATGATATTTTACAAGAAGGTGTTTCATCATCTACCCGTTTAGATGGTCAAGCCAAATCCTTGGGTGAATATCTAAGAGCTAAAGATATCGAAGTTCCTGATTTTTTAATTAACTGAAAAAGACTATGAATCAAACACTATCTCTAGAGGGCCTAGTTTTTCAAGCGACCAAAATTAATATTGAAAACAATGTGTTGACGGTAACATTGAATCGCCCTGAAAAGAAAAATGCTTTAAACAATGTAATGATGAATGAGATTTGTTATGCACTATCGTACGCAAAACAAGAAAGAGATATCAGAGTTGTTGTAATTGCTGCAGAGGGAGATGTCTTCTGTGCTGGTGCTGACCTAAAAAGAGAAAAGGCTGAGTCTAATGTTCCCCAGATTGAAGGGTCTGATGACATAAGCTTACTTATTCGACATCTTTATAAACCGGTTATTTGTAAGATACAGGGATCTGTGCACGCTGGTGCTCTTCTTATGGTTACCAACTGCACTCATGCTATTGCAGTTGAAGGGGCTAAATTCTCAGCACCTGAAATCTTACGAGGGGTATGGCCACATATGGTTATGGCAGGTTTATTTAGAGTCATGCCTAAAAGAGCTGGTCTAGATTTTTGTATGAGAGGACAGGCTATTGATGCTAAGAAAGCAGAAGAATGGGGTCTGATTAATGAATCCGTACCTAGTGATACACTTGATCAAGCAGTTGAAAATCTGGCCTCTGATCTTGCAAATCTTGCACCAGGAACAATGCAATTTGGGTTAGAGGCTTATGTAAATCAAGACTCAATGGATTTTGATGAAGCGCTTCCTTATTTAGGAAAAAAGAGTGCAGAAACATTCGCCGGTCCTGATGCTCAAGAAGGCATAGCAGCTTTCTTAGAAAAAAGAGAACCTAAATGGGACTAGCTACCTTTTGCTAGCCATGTAGATAGCAATTAAAACTATTAATCCACCAAGTATTTGTATAGGACTTAACATTTCTTCTAACAGAAGCCATCCATAAAAAGCTGCTGCAACTGGTTGCATCAAGAGCACTAAAGAAGACAAATGAGCTGACACCTTAGAAATTCCTGAAGTTATAAAACCTTGAGCTATTGTTTGAGAAAAAATTGCATATGTTAAAAGCAAAAAGAATTCAGATACGGTAATAGCCAATCCTCCAGCTTCAATCAGACTTATAGGTAGCAAACATATTGCCGTTATAAGGGTTACTAAAAATAAAGTCTTTGCTGGCTTTAAAACATTAGTTAAGTCTTTAATAGACAAGATATAGCCTGCATAAAAGATTGCTGCTACGAGTCCAAGAGAATCTCCAAATACCATTTCTTTTTGACCGGGCATAATTACTAAAAAGACACCAAGCAAAGCAAAAAATAAAGTGAGAATGAATGAGAATTTGATCTTATAATTTAGAAATAACAAACCAAACAATACTACAAAAACTGGTGCTGTGTTCGCCATCAATGTCGCATTAGCAACTGATGTGAAGGATAAAGACCAATTCCAAATTGCCATATCTAAAGCAAAACAAATTCCTCCTAGAAAAAGAAAGAAGAGGTTCCTTTTGTCCCATTGGATAATTTGATCATCGGCTTCCTCGTACTTCATCCATATGAATAAAAATGGTAAAGCTAATAGCGCACGATAAAAAGCTATTAGCGAAGGTGAAGAGTCGCTAACTTTTACAAAGATACCTGAACCTCCCAACATTAAAGCGCCGATTAACAAGAGCAAGATCCCTTGAAATAGTTGATTAGATTTATTTTTTTCTTCGTACAAAATCTTCGGTTATACTTTTAATAAATGAGTCAAGTTCCATCAAATAACCAAGAAATTGTTTCCGTTTCAGATATAAATAACCTCGCCAAGGGTCTTTTAGAAAAGGATTTATCTAATGTCTGGATTCAGGGCGAAATCTCTAGTTTCACAGCGCATGGATCAGGTCATTGGTACTTTACCATAAAAGACCAAAAGTCTTCTTTGAGTTGCGTGATGTTTAAGTTTGAGAATCAGAATGTACTATTTAGTCCTCAAGTGGGCGATGAACTCATACTAAACGGAAATATAAGCATATATGCTCCTTCTGGAAGATATCAATTCAATGTTAAGCACATAGAGGTGTTCGGTGAAGGTGCTTTATTGAAAGCATTTGAAGACCTTAAGAGGAAATTAAGTGATGAAGGTTTATTTGAACAAGAACGAAAAAAAGATATTCCTCCAAACCCACTCTCAATTGGTCTAATTACTTCAGAAACTGGTGCTGTATTTAGAGATGTAATAAATGTTCTTAAAAGGAGATCACCCTTTGTAATCTTGACCTTGATAGAATCTCAAATGCAGGGAAAGACAGCTGACAAAGAGATTTGTAATGCTATAAAAAAAGCAAATCAAACAAGTGATTTAGATCTTATTATTTTAGCGAGAGGTGGGGGATCTATAGAAGATCTTTGGTGCTTCAATATGGAGTCAGTTGCACGTTCCATCGCTGAATCTAGATTACCGATAATCAGCGCTATAGGGCATGAAACTGATTTTACGATAAGTGATTTTGTTGCTGACTTAAGAGCGCCTACTCCTTCAGCGGCTGCAGAGATAATAAGTCAAAATCATTCAAATTTATCAAACTCAATTATACGATTACAAACTGATTTAAGAAGTCTTCTAATAAATAAAATTGGTAAGTTAAAAAATGACCTTAAAAATCAAACTTCTTTATTGAGGCATCCGGGAGAAAAACTCAGAGAAACTTCGCAAAGATTAGACAACTTAGAATCCAAAATGAAATCTTTATTGGTAAATATCACATTAGAAAAGCAAGGAAGATTCGAAAGATGTGTCTCTACGTTGAAAAGTGCATCTCCTCTGAATCTTATTAAACCTAATCAAAATGCAATTACTGTCTATTCAATGAACTTACTTAATGCGATGAAGATGAATATAGAGAAAAAGAAAAAAATATATTTAAAAAATATAAATACATTAGAGGCAGTAAGCCCTCTATCTGTTTTAGGCAGAGGATATTCAATTGTCAGTAATGAAGATAACAATATTATTTCTTCCTCTGCAGATCTAAAGTTAAAACAGAAAATTAGAGCTCGTTTTAAGGAAGGACAAGTAATAGCAGAGGTTGTAGAAAAAATTGATGAGAATTAAATATCTTTATTTATTAATTATTTTAATAACATCTTGCACAAGCCTATCTAAATCTAAATCTCCCTCTTATTGCTCATTTCCCGAAAACTCTCCATATCCTGGTGGGCTTATAAATTATTCTCTCAACACAGAAAGAAAATATCTTGAAAAGAACTTGAGAGTCAAAGATTTAGAATTTTCGATTTGTAAGGAACTAGGCTCGCCTAAAAGCTTATTAATACCAATCCCTCTCACTTTCGAAGAAGATAGGGTCAGTATTTTCTTTTCAGATCAGTTAATTTCTTCTATTGATATTGAATCTCGCGATTATAGGGAATCCAGGATTACAATAAGTAATCAAGACTTTGTAAGTCCACCTAATGCGATGCTAGAAAGAATTAAAGAAGAATATTCTCAAAGCATATCAGCAAAGAATGTTTTTAATTTAAAGAAAAACACTTCTAAAGAAATGATTATTCCTTTAGAGGGAATAATGAGTAGTGAATATGGAGTTAAAAGATTTATTAATGAACAGCCAAGGAATCGCCACATTGGACTAGATATAGCAGCAGCAGAAGGAAGGCCAATTTTTGCTCCATTAAATGGAAAAGTCA
Source organism: uncultured Gammaproteobacteria bacterium (assembly GCA_913031395.1). GTDB lineage: Bacteria > Pseudomonadota > Gammaproteobacteria > Magnimaribacterales > Magnimaribacteraceae > Magnimaribacter. The sequence goes on along the minus strand of CAJWDT010000011.1, from coordinate 11,044 downwards.
TTCTAGCTGGTAATTTCTTTTATAAAGGAAATGTAATTTTTATAGATCATGGAAATGGTCTTGTAAGTAGTTACTCGCATTTGAGTAAAAAACTAGTGGATTTAAATCAAATCGTTACAGCGGGTGACAATATAGGCTTGGTAGGAAGCACGGGAAGAGTTACGGGCCCTCACTTACATTGGGAAGTCTACTTTTTAGGAATTCCTATTAATCCTGAAATTTTTATTAAAAATTAGTCTCAGTCTATATACTTTTCTAGACTCTCTTGAGTTTGAGGTCCAATCAAAGTATGTAAAAGCTCGCCTTGCGGATTAATTATATAAGTTGCAGGAAGACTCGGTGGCGACTCCCATCCAAATAATAAACCTGGATCATTGATGATGCTGGGAATATCAACACCAAATCTTTGTATTTGATCGGATAACTCCTCACCTTCAAGCCTATCGAAGTTATAAGCAAGAACAAGTACAGAATCTTTATTGGCATTATAAAACTTAGATAATTCTGGCATTTCTTTAATACAAGGAGGACACCAGTCTGCCCAATAATTAACAACTAGCCAATTGCCACGAAAATCATTTAATTTACCTGAACTACCATCAACTAACACATAGTCAGGATCAGAACAGGAGCTCAAAATAAATAGAAGAAATATCAGAACAAAATGCTTTGTCTTGTAAAATATGTTTTTGTACATTTTATGAGTAGTTTAATTTATGAATAATTTTACCATTTACCACAATCCTAGGTGTAGTAAATCTAGGCAAACTTTAGAACTTATTAAAGAACAAGGTATTGATCCTGAGATTATTCTGTATCTTGAAGAGCCGCCCTCAGTTGAGAATTTAACTAAACTCTTAAGGTTACTTAAGATTGAGCCTAGGGACCTTCTCAGGAAAGGAGAAGAAGAGTACAAAACCTTAAATCTAAAGGACGAAACTATTGATGATTACGCAATAATCACCTATATGTCAGAGAATCCAAGGCTAATTGAAAGACCGATTGTTATATTTAACGATAGGGCTATCATAGGCAGGCCTCCAGAAAACGTATTGAAACTTATAAATTAATTAAATCGCATGGAACAAAAAACTTTTTTTGAAAAATTTAAACAAAATCCTTTCTTCTGGATTTTTTCTGGTGAGTTATTCTTTTTATCACTTAATATGATATTTCTATTAGCTATCCTAATAGGATTGATTTCATTTATTGGTTCAATTTTTTCTAATAATTACGAAGACCCTACAGATAAAGTTCTAATTATTAATCCTCCGGGTCCGATAGTAGAGCAAATAGCTGGGTCTAATGATCCGATTGATAATTTGAGTGGTTCACTCCCCAGAGAGTTATATGTAGGTGACCTATTGCAAGTTCTAGAAACAGCAGCATTAGACGAAAGAGTAAATGATATTTTATTAAGTTTAGATAATGTAGGGGGAACAGGCCAAACAGTGCTTTATGATGTTGGAATAGCTCTGCAGGGATTAAAAGATGCAGGTAAGAATATAATTGCAATAGGTGACTACTTCTCAAGAGATGGCTACTACCTAGCTTCATTCGCCGATGAGATCATCATGAATCCTGATGGAGGAGTGCTTTTTGATGGCTTTGGAAGGTCAAAGTTGTACTACAAATCTTTTTTAGATAAGTTAAAAATTGATTTTAATATTTTTAAAGTTGGAACCTTTAAGTCAGCTGTAGAGCCTTATTTAGGAAATGAAATGTCTGGAGCTGCAAAAGAAGCTAATCTAGCTTATTTAAATGTACTTTGGGATTCCTGGAAAGAGGTTGTAGCCAACAACAGAAAAATGTCACCTGAAAATATTCAGTTCTTTGTGGATAATGCAGATAGCATTTTTACGAAGACTGATGATTCTATGGCGGAAGTATTCAAAAACTATGGATTAATAGACAAGTTGCTTCCTAGAACTAAAACTAGGGAATTACTTAAAGATAAGTATGGCTTGTCAGAAGACGAAAAGAGTTTTGCAAAAATATCTGGGTATGAATACTTTCAACTTATTCAGTCAGAAAAGAGTGTAGAAGTTTTTGAAGAAAAAATTGCTGTTATTGTTGCAAGAGGAACAATTATGGACGGTGTTCAACCTCCTGGAACAATAGGAGGAGATTCTACTTCGAGACTGATTAGGGAGGCCCATGAAGACGAAGATGTTAAAGCCATCGTTCTTAGAATTGATTCTGGTGGTGGAGGTGTTTTTGCATCAGAACAAATTCGACAAGAGCTTTTAGCTGCGAAAGAAAAAGATATTAAATTCATTGCATCTATGGGAAATGTTGCAGCCTCTGGTGGATATTGGATATCTGCAAATGCAGATGAGATATGGGCATCACATAATACAATTACGGGTTCTATAGGTATTTTTGGTATTGTCCCTACTGTTGATAGAGCTCTTAATGAAATTGGTATTAATAGCGATGGAGTAAGAACTTCTAAATTAGACCTTTCCGGTGATCCTACGCGCCCTTTAAGTGATGAATTTTCTAGAATTATTCAAAAAGAGATTGAACACGGATATAAAAGGTTTATCAGTCTAGTTAGTGAATCTAGAAATATATCAATTCAAGGTGTAGATGAGATTGCCCAAGGAAGAGTATGGGCTGGCTCTAAAGCATTGGAGCTTGGTCTAGTTGATCAAATTGGTAACCTCCAAATGGCAATAGATAGAGCTGCAGAATTAGCTGATGTAAAAAATTACAGCACTTATTACCCATCTCAAGAAGTAAACTGGCAGGAACAGCTATTTAGAAGATTTTCCGGTTATGCAGGATGGATTGTACCTAGTTTTATTAGAGAGAATTTAGCTTTCAAAAAAAGTATAAAAACCTTAAAAGATATAGATAAATTGAATGATCCCAAAGGGCTTTATATTATTTGTGAGAACTGCTAGCTTTAAGTTGTAGAAACTCTCTTATCAAAGCTGGTGATACTTTTTTCTTCCTTTTTAAAGAAAAATTATCCATATCATTCATCAGTTGAAGCAAGTCTGATAGACTCCTTGAGGTGTTATTCACTATATATTGAATTGTCTTAATATCTAAAGTGATCCCTTTTCTCAAAGAAGATTGTTTCAGTGCTTCTATTTTTTCTTCTTGGGTAATTTCCGGAACCTCAACTGCAGTGCAATAAGATAATCTAGATTCAAGATCTTTCAACAACACGCCCAGGTCCTTGGCAACTAGCCTGGATGATAAATATATCTTGGTTTGTCCAGTAAGGGCGCTATTGAGGAGTTTAAATATTTCTGATTCCCAATCCTCATGCTTTTGAAGATTATCTATATTTTCAATTAAAACCACATCCATAGATTCTAGATTCTGGAAAACTTCAGGTGATGTAATTCTGTTGTCTCGTAAAGACATGTGAAATGTTTTTTTTCCTAAAGAAATAAACTCTCTATTTAATGCCTGCATGAGATATGATTTTCCAACACCCTGCCCTCCCCAAATGAAATATAAATTAGAGATAGAATCATCGGATATAGTACTTTTAAGGTAAGAAAGAAAATCTTGAGTGCTATTGCAATGTATAAATTTATCTAAGCTCACATAGTCATCAAGCCCAATATTAAGACTTAATTGATCTTGATTTTGATTCATAGGATTTTCTTGAAAATAAGCCTACCTTCTTGGTTCAAGTATATGAAAAGACTTAGGAAGATAAAGAAGATAACACCAGTCATCGCTATCCATTCCAAATACGCGGGAATTCCTATAACAGATTGCATCAAAATAATTACAAATAATGCGATAGTCCAACCCGTGTAGTGCTTGCCCCATCTATTAGGAGGTGCTTGCCTATTCTCAAACAAGAGAAGATGTAATATTGCACCTATTAGGATTATGCCATCTCTAGATAACATTAAATAAACAAACCAAATAGGTAGTTTTCCAGAAAAAGCAAAAGCCAATAGAGTTGCAATAATGAGGCATTTATCAGCCAAGGGGTCAGCAAATTTACCAAACTCGCTAGACCAATCATATCGTCTAGCTAGATAACCATCCAGGCCATCAGATAAACCTGCAATAATAAATAACACTAAAGCAAAGAGATCATTTCCTTGATAAATATAGACACTTATAGGTATTACGAGAATGAACCTAAGTCCGGTTATGAGGTTTGGAATAGCAGACAACATTTAATTAACTTTTAATATAGTTATAGGAAATTATATCCTGAGATTTAGATTTTATTTTTTTAAAGTCAGAATGAATTATTAGTAAATTGTTCAAATCAACTTTATCTCCGTAATGAGAAAGAGAAATAGAAGCGACATCACCCTCTAATTCATCAAGTGACACGTCAAAGGTCAACACTTGAGAATTGAGAGTCTCTAAGATCTTTTCAAGCACTAAAAAGCCGTCTACTCCGGTAACCTTTATTTTAGAGATATTAATTTTGCTTTTATCAACAATTAGGGATTTCTTTAAATTTATTTTGTTTAATAAATCATTAAAACTATCATTAAGAGAAGAAAATTCTAGATTCTTTGAAGAAATACAAGCCGGTATATCCATTAGTAAGCCAAATTTATCTTTTACGAGACAGGTTAACCAATTTTCTGTCACGTATCTTTTAGATATTTTAGTCATAAATCTTTCAGAAGAAATTGAATTCAAAATATTTAGATCCCTTATGTCCCTTAAATCCATAAGAGGTCTGGTTATCTTTGAATTCCTTGAACTTGAAAGTGTCAATAACTCCTTTTCTATTTCTAGACATTTCTCTTTTTCTCCTAATTGAATTATCTCTTCCTGAATTTGAGAGCAAGGAAAATAGATAAGTATTAAAGGTTCATCAGAAAGCCACAAAGGTAATTCATTATCAGATAAATAAGACCTTAATGAATCGCCCTGAAATAAAAAAGTGCCAATAATATTTTGATCTTCAGATTCTAGCTTGTATTGAGATATATAATTTTCTGGAGAAATCAGCATTGTTTGTATAGCCCGATTTTCTAAAATATCTGAGTTACCACTCAAGCTAATTAAGAGCTTAGACAAGCCTTTTTGCATGCCCTCTTTTATAGAGGTCTGATCAGTTCCATCTATAAAAACATCAACTTCATAAGATTTTTTTAGACTATAAATCTCATTACCTTCCAATGCATTGATTGCAAAAAAGAATAGAAAATAGAGCCAAGCTTTCTTTAACATCAAGAATTAATTCAGAAGTATTTACACAAGGTTGTTAAAATAGATGAAAATTAACTACAAGTCGATGACTACAGAAGATAACAACGAAGAATTAAGCTATAAACAGTCCGGTGTTGATGTAGAAGCAGGCTATGAGCTTGTACAGCGAATCAAGCCGTTTGTAGAAAAAACTAAAAGACCTGAAATAATTAGTGGTCTAGGCTCATTTTCTGCTCTAAGCAGGATTCCCAAGCATATAAAAAATCCTATTTTAGTTACCTGTACTGATGGTGTGGGTACTAAAATCGAAATAGCTCAGGAAATGAATAATTTCGGAACCATAGGCATTGATTTGGTTGCCATGTGTGTAAATGATCTACTTGTTTGTGGCGCTGAGCCACTGGTCTTTTTAGATTACTATGTCACAGATAAGTTGAAAGTTGATACAGCTACTGAAGTTATAGAAGGCATAGCAAAAGGATGCGAGCTGGCTAAATGTTCTCTTGTGGGAGGCGAAACAGCAGAACATCCTGGAAGCTTCCCTGATAATAGTTTCGATTTAGCAGGATTTTCACTCGGCGTGGTAGATGAAGATGAAATGATAGGTGTAGATGGGCCAAAAATAGGTGATGTCCTTATAGGAATAGAATCATCTGGCTTTCACTCAAATGGGTTTTCATTATTAAGAAAAGTTATTAAAGAATATGAACTAGATCTAAAAAGCCACATTGGAGATGAAATGCTTGGTGAGATATTATTAAAACCTACACATATATATGTAGCCGAAATTTTAGCTTTAAAAAAAATGGTAACTATAAATGCTATCTCTCATATTACAGGAGGTGGCTTTTTTGAAAACATACCTCGAATGTTAAACAAAAATCAAAAGGCTCTTATAAAACATGATTTTCAAGACTGGCCATCAGGGGCATATTATGAATGGTTAAAGGATGCTACTAAGATATCTAAAGAAAACCTCTTAAGAACTTTTAACTGCGGTGTAGGGTTGGTAATCTCTGTAGATAAAAAAAATGAGGAAACCGTTTTAGGAACCCTGAATCAATCTTTATTTGCTAAAACTATTGGAGAAATTAAAGACAGAGAAGAAAACGAAGACGACATTAAATTTGTCTAATCATTATGTCTAAATTTAATATTGCTGTATTAATTTCTGGTAATGGTTCAAACCTGCAGGCTCTTATTGATGAGTTTAAATCGAATTCTTATATAAATATTTGTTGCGTAATAAGTAACCAGAAGGAAGCTCATGGGCTGAAAAGAGCTGATGATGCGAATATAGATACTCACTATATTGACCATAAAAGGTTTACATCAAGAGAAGAATTTGAAAATGAGCTCATTACAAATTTAGAAGCCTACAAACCTGATCTGATAGTACTTGCTGGCTTTATGAGAATATTAAGCAGCTTATTCGTGAAGAAGTTTCTGGGTAAATTAATCAATATTCATCCCTCCCTACTTCCAAAATACAAAGGATTGGATACACATAGAAGAGTTATAGAGGCAGGAGAAAAATTTCATGGGGTTACGGTTCACTTTGTTGACAATACACTAGACGGAGGTCCAATATGCGCACAGTCGAGTATAAAAGTAACCACTGATAACATAAAAGACTTACAACAAGAGATTCATAAGTTAGAGCATAAGCTTTATCCTGAAGTCGTAAGTGACATTGCAAATAAAAAAATATCTTTATCTAATGGTAAGGTAATAAGGAAATAACAATATGAACAAAAAGTATCTATCAATTTTTTGTATATTTTTTTGGTATGAAGCTATTAATGCTTTTGATATCAAGCCTTCTCGGGCAACTCTAGAGAGTAATGTGGGAGAGATGCAGGTTGAAATGAAAATGCTTGAAGATGGTACATGGAAATTAACTTCTCTTTTAGATGGAGGATCTATTGTAAGAAGAGAAGAATCTGAAGTATTTAAATTAATTGATAATCAAATTCATCCTATTAATTATAGGTTCAATCAACGAATTCTCTTTAGGAAATATAAAGCATCTGCTGATTTTGATTGGCAAGATAACGAGGTATCATTTGTTGAAAATAAGGATAAAGGAAAGATTAGTTTTCCCAGTAGGATTCTTGGACCTAGTTCTGCCTCTCTTCAATTACGACTTGATTTTAGAAAGTTTGATGAAGAAAAAATTCCAAACGAAATTGCTTATGATGTTTACTGGAAAGGTACTATAAAAAATAGAATCTACGAAGTGAGTGATGATAAAGAGCTTATACAAACTCCCCTGGGAGAATATGAAGCTTACAAAGTATCTAGAAGATTTGAAGAAGGTAGCAAAAGATCACAAATTTTCTGGCTTGCACCTGATTTAGATTATTCGGTTATAAAGATATACGATAAAAATGATAGAGAAGTTGAAATCAAAATTAAAAATTTTGAAGAGTTAGGTTAAGCCTTAGGAAGAGTTACCCCTGTTTGTCCTTGGTACTTTCCACCTCGATCTCTATAGCTTACTTCACACTCTTCATCTGACTCAAGGAATAGCATTTGCGCAACTCCTTCATTTGCATAAATCTTAGCAGGTAAGCTTGTTGTATTAGAAAATTCTAAAGTTACATGACCTTCCCATTCAGGTTCTAAAGGAGTTACATTCACTATAATGCCACATCGAGCATAGGTTGATTTTCCAAGACAAATAGTAAGCACGTTTCTTGGAATCCTAAAGTATTCTATGGTGCTGGCTAAAGCAAAAGAGTTAGGAGGAATCACACAAACATCACTCTTTACGTCTACGAAACTATTTTCATCAAAGTTTTTTGGATCAACAGTTGCGGAGTGGATATTAGTAAATACCTTAAATTCATTAGAGCATCTTACGTCATAACCGTAAGATGAGGTGCCATAGGATATTAACCTCTCTTCGTTTTCTCCTCTTCTGACTTGGCCCGATTGATAAGGTTCGATCATTTTATGACTTTCTGCCATTTCCTTGATCCATTTGTCAGATTTGATGCTCATTATTCGTTATATTTTATAAAGTTATGTGTTGTATGATACTGCTCCTAAATCAAAAAAAATATAAACTTTTGTCAAATGAATAAAATCTTAATAGTTTCCTTTGCTCTGCTTGTGAATAATCTAAATTCTGAAGAAAATAAGATAAATTTATATGAATTATATAAGGAGCTTCACGCTAATCCAGAACTGTCTTACCAAGAGATAGAAACTTCAAACAAGCTTGCAGTTATTTTAAAAAATATTGGCTATGAAGTTACTCAAAATGTTGGAGGGAATGGAGTTGTGGCCCTCTTAAATAATGGTGAAGGAAAAACTGTCATGCTTAGAGCTGATATGGATGGGTTGCCTGTAGAAGAAAAAACTAGAGCTGACTTTGCAAGTAAAAAAAAGGCAATAGACCCAGAGGGTAATGAAGTTTTTACTATGCATGCGTGTGGACATGATGTTCATATGTCTGTGCTTATTGGGGCAGCTGAATTCTTATTTAATAATCAATCCCTTTGGCAAGGCAATCTGTTGTTAGTTTTAGAACCTGCTGAGGAAGTAAGCGGGGGAGCACGAAATATGATTAAGGACGGTCTCTTCACAAGATTTCCAAGACCTGACTACAATTTAGCTCTACATGTTAGTGCAAGCTTACAGGCTGGAAAGGTAGGCTATCTACCAGGTTGGGCTATGGCAAATGTTGACTCAGTCGATATAACTGTCAAAGGATTGGGTGGTCATGGTGCTTATCCCCACACCACAAAGGATCCTATTGTATTATCTGCAAATATAATTTCACAGTTACAGACTATTGTTAGCAGACAAATAGCTCCAACAGAACCTGCAGTTGTAACTGTTGGTTCAATTCATGGAGGTACGAAACATAACGTTATTCCCAATGAAGTTAAACTTCAACTAACCCTCCGCTCTTACACGGATGAAGTTAGAAATGAAACTATTTCTTCAATTGAAAGAATTGTTAGAGGTTCTGCTATTGCAGCTGGATTATCAGAAGAATATTATCCTATTGTTGAAATAAAAGATGAATACACACCTGCTGTATACAATAATCCTGATTTGGTTGATAAACTCCAAAAAAGTTTTTCTGAATCACTAGGTGAAAATAATGTTACTAAAGTTTCTCCTGTGATGGGTGGAGAAGATTTTGGCATGTTTGGTAGAGTTGAGCCTATTATTCCTACTGCTTTATTCTGGTTAGGCGCAGTTAATGAGAAGGTTTATGAAAAATCTCTTAGGGATGATATCCCTCTTCCATCTCTCCATTCGGATTTATTTTTACCGGATGCTGAACCAGCTATCAATACAGGAGTAACTGCAATGTCCAATGCTGCTTTAGACTTATTTAATTTAAATTAAAGCGCACCTAAGTGCTTTGGCTTAACAAATTTTGACAACACATAACCAGTTAAAAGCCAGTTAAGGGACTCGCCAATAGTCACTGCAAAACTCCAAGCTAAGGTAGTATCAGACCAGAACAGATCAACTTCGTTATAAAGAGAAAAAGAACTCCCCAAAAGAAATATAAATAATATTCTTTTCTTTGGAGTATCTAGCATCGACATTACACGGTGCATTATCCAAGTTAAAATTAGGATCACTACAAATTTGAGTGAGAAGCTTACTAGATAATCAAGGTTTGTAACTTTATTCTGAGTTAAAGGTGCATAGGCGCTCAAAAAAGATATTGTTGTGAAATAAAAACCCAAAAGACCTAAGGAAAAATTAGTTAAAGTTGTAAAAAAAAGACCTAGAAAAATTCTCATCTACTTATCCATATTTAAATCTTGCCTACCACTGAAAGCATGCATGATTGTTCCTCTATCAACATACTCCAATTCTCCACCTAATGGAACTCCTCTTGCCAGCTTAGTTATTCTCAGATTGGCATTATCTTTTAAATTATCATAAATATAATGTGAAGTAGTCTCTCCTTCAAGGGTTGAATTTGTAGCTAAAATTATTTCTTCTGTTTCGTTGCGTCTTGCTCTTGAAAAGAGTTTTTCAAGGGCCAGTTCTTCCGGACCGATATCATCAATCGGTGAAAGATGTCCATGCAAGATGAAATAGTTCCCATTAAATTGATTGCTTTGTTCTATTGCAAAGACATCAGAAACTGTTTCAACCACGCAAATCTGATGTTTATTTCTTTTCTCATTAGAACAAATTTGACAAACAGAAGCTTCAGTAAAAATTCTGCAATTAATACATTTATCAACATTTTCAAGTGCCTGTGAAAGGGTATTAGCGAGTATTAGGCCTGCATTCTTATTTCTTTCCAAGAGATGGAGAACCATTCTTTGAGCAGATTTCGGACCAACTCCAGGTAAACATTGAAATGCCTCGATCAAACTATCAACTAAAGGACTAACTTTACTCATGATTAATTTCTAGGCTCGATAGAAGACTCAATTACTTTAGCTCCGAAGGCTTCTACAAGACTTTGTACATTAGGATCTGATTCTATTGCCTTTTGAGCGTCTTCTAATTCTTTCCTTTTTTCTTGCTCTTTAATTTCATTTGGAGACTCTTTTGAAAATTCTCCTTCTTCTAGAAAAAGATTACACTTTATTTCAAAGAAGCTAGATAAAGCATCTTGAAGTTGTTTTCTATGCTTACCACTAAAAACATTAAGCTTCTCTTCAGGCATAGATAAATAAATTATAGTTTCATCTGTCTTTACAAAGTAACAGTGAGAGGCTAATTGCCTAGTTCCTGGATCAAGTTCAAGTTGATCAAAGATACCTTTCCAGCTTTCGCTAGATACTTCTAATGTGATCACTTGCTTTGTCTCTTCTTGAAGTGACTTCTCAGAGATATTCGATAGTTCTGGTTCTGGTTCTGGTTCTGGTTCTGGTTCTGGTTCTGGTTCTGGTTCTGG
>CAJWDT010000010.1 GCA_913031395.1 uncultured Gammaproteobacteria bacterium | reverse complement strand
TTTATTAGGGTTTACTATCGCGAGCGGTATGCCTGGCAAGCCACCTCCACTTCCAAGATCGACAACATGTTTCTGAAGTGTGTGCGATATCAGCAAAGAGTCTTCAATGTGTTCCGAAATATGCTTTTCTTGGTTTTTGGAAATCAGATTATGAGTTTTGTTCCAGGCTAGAAGCTGAGTTTGATATTCTAGAATTGTCTGTTGCTGAGTATTATCCAACTAGTCTTCTTCCTTTTTTTATATGTACCATCAATAATGATATTGCTGCTGGTGTGATTCCCGGAAGCCTTGAAGCTCGTGCCAAACTCTCAGGCCTTGCTTCAGTTAGTTTTTGTTTTACTTCGTTCGAAAGCCCTACTACATTTGAATAATCTAAAGAGCTGGGTATTGGTGTGTTTTCATTTCTTTGAAGTTTTTCTATGTCTGCTTTTTGTCTTTTTATATAGCCTTCGTATTTAACAGATGCTTCTATCTCGTCTATTACATTGTTGGGAAGTATATTTTCACCTTGCGGGAGGTGATGATGAAACACCTTTGGTCTTTTGAGTATTTCTAAAAGACTTATGTTGTTAGAAGTGGTTTCTCCCGACAAGAGATGGATTTTTTCAGCTTCGGGTGAGTTGGGTTTAATTTTTTCTTTCTTTAGTCTTTCAAGCTCGTTGTTAGAAAGTTCTTTTTTCTGGAGATAGGTTTTCCAGAGAAGATCTGGAACAATTCCTAGTTCTTTACCTTTTTCCGTTAACCTCATGTCTGCATTGTCCTCCCTTAGGATAAGCCTGTATTCTGCCCTGCTCGTAAACATGCGGTAGGGCTCTTTTGTTCCTAGGCTAACCAGATCATCTATTAATACGCCCGTATAGGCCTCATCTCGTCTTAGAATTAAGGGTGCTTTGTTGTTGGTCTGGAGTGCAGCATTGAGGCCGGCCATTAGACCTTGGGCGGCTGCCTCTTCATAACCAGTTGTTCCGTTTATTTGGCCTGCAAAAAAGAGACCCTCTATCTCTTTTGTCTCGAGCGAATGTTTTAAACCTTTTGGATCAAAGTAATCGTATTCAATCGCATAGCCTGGGCGGATAATTTCTGCCTTTTCGAAACCTTTAATAGATCTTACAAGAGCTTCCTGTGCTTTTAAGGGCAGGCTTGTAGATATTCCGTTTGGGTATATCAAGTCAGAATTAAGGCCTTCAGGTTCTGCAAAAATTTGGTGTGAATCACGCTCTGAAAATCTCATTACTTTATCTTCTATAGAGGGGCAATACCTTGGGCCTACTCCCTCTATGACTCCTGAGTACATAGGAGATTCATCTAAATGTTCAATAATTATCTTGTGTGTTTCTTTGTTGGTTCTTGTCATAAAACAATCTAATTGTTTGGGTCTCTCCTCTTCATTAGATGTATATGATAATAACGGGGTTGGTGTGTCTCCGGATTGAGGTGACAACAAATCCCAGTTGATTGTGTTTTTATTTAATCTCGGAGGAGTTCCTGTCTTTAACCTTCCCACTGATAAATTTAGTTTTCTAAGTTTCTTGGCTAGTTTTTCACTTGAAGGGTCTCCTATTCTTCCCCCGGGAGATTGTTCAAGCCCTGTATGCATAACACCACCTAAAAATGTTCCGGTTGTTAAAACTACGCTTTTAGTAAAAATCTTTTCTCCCGAATCAGTTTTAACTGATTTAATCTTTAAATCATCGATATCAAGATCAATTACAGAGCCTTCTTTTATTGTTAAGTTCTTCGTGGATACGATTAGCTCTTGTATCGCAAGTTTGTAGAGGTCTCTGTCAGTCTGGACTCTTGTAGCTCTAACAGCTTGGCCTTTTGTTGAATTTAAAACTCGGTAGTGTATTCCTGATTTATCTGCCGCCTTCGCCATTAACCCACCAAGCGCATCAACCTCTTTAGCAAGATGACTTTTGCCTATTCCCCCTATAGCAGGGTTGCACGACATTTCTCCTATTTTCGATTTATCGTGGGTTATCAAGAGTGTTTTGGCGCCGTAACGTGACGCAACAGAAGCCGCCTCCACTCCGGCATGACCCCCTCCAATTACTACAACTTCGTACTTATCCACAACCTTAATATTAATTTTAGAATTTTATCTTTAAATGTATTTTATATTAATTAGTTATTATTAGGGACACACCTTCCTGTGAATAAACGCTGCGGCATAAAGTTTATAAGGTTCTTACGGGAAACTAACCCTGTTAGCCACCCAAAGAACAACCTTTTATTTTGTTGTACATTTTGTTGGTAAAAAAATTAACTCACAAAAAATAAAATTCTTCTAACAGTTTTTTTACAACTACTTACCTATACAAAATTCTGAGAAAATTTCACCCAGTAGATCGTCTGAACTCATGGGTCTTAATATTTCTCCTAAAACATTATGAGATTCCTTTAAATTTTCAGCTATCAACTCAAGCCCCAAATCTTGCCTTAGACCCTCCAAGGATTCATCTATAAAATCACGACCCTTTATTAAACACTCTTCATGTCTTTTTCTGGATAAAAAAACCGTTTCACCTCCTTCATCTACCTCGAGCTTTTTAATTAACTCACTCAAGAGTTCAGGCACACCCTCACCTGAAACAGAAGACACATAAAAAGCGTTTTTATCATTTGGTTGTGATTCCTTCATCAAATCTGACTTATTCATCACAACTATCGATTCCCCAAGTTCAACATTAAACGGTTTAACAGACGTAGAGTCTTGGACTACCAGGGTAATATTAGATTTATTTATAACTTCTATGGATTTACTAATACCTTCCTCTTCTATTGAATTTTCAGGGTCTTCCCTAATGCCCGCAGTGTCAATGAACTCTATAATCAGACCAGCCAAATTCACCGGCACTCTCACCAAATCTCTGGTTGTTCCTTCGATATCAGAAGTAATGGCAACTCTCTCGCGAGCTAACAAATTAAGCAGTGTTGATTTGCCGGCATTTGGCGGGCCAACTATAGCGACGCTATAACCCTCACGCAATTTCACACCGTCTTGGACAGAAGTTAATAACCCGCTTACAACACCTAACAACTTAATCAGTCTTTCGTTCAGATTTTCCATATGCGTTCTATCAATATCTTCATCTGGAAAATCTATATTAGCCTCTACAAAAACCCTTGCCTCCGTCAACTCATCTAATATGCCATTAACTTGTTTAGAAAAGTTACCCGAAAGAGAAGAATTTGCGGCAATAATAGCGCTTTCGCTTTGGGCGTTAATTAAATCAGCAACAGATTCGGCTTGGGCAAGATCAATTTTATCATTTAAAAAGGCCTTTTTCGTAAACTCACCAGGTTCAGCTACAACCGCCCCTAACACTAATGCACTTTCTATTATTAAGTTAACAATCATCGGGTTGCCGTGACAATGAAACTCAACAATATCCTCTCCTGTGTAAGAGTAAGGTGATTTAAAAAAAACAACCATACCAACATCTATTAAGGAACCATTATTGGAAGTGATGTTACATTTCTTGAAACGCCAAGGCTCTGCAAGCTCGCCACACATTTCTTTTGCAATTTTGTTAGATAGAGGCCCAGACATTCTTATGACAGAAATACCCCCTCTCCCGGACGCAGACGCAGGTGCAATTATAGTTCTACTATCAATCAACAGGGAATTAGGCGGTTTTTCTAGAATACCACCACTGTTGCAGTATTTGTATGGCCATGTTCATTGTCCAGTAAAGAACGAGACCAGAAGGGAACCAGGCAAACATAAAGGCAAAAACTAACGGAAACATTTTCATCATTTGAGCCTGCATAGGGTCTGCGTTTGGAGGCGTGGGTGTCATTTTCTGAGATAAAAACATTCCCGCGGCATTTAAGATAGGAAGAATAAAATATGGATCCATGTCAGATAAGTCGTTTATCCAAAACAAAGGAGAGTGTCTAAGCTCTACCGTCTCAAGCAAAACCCAGTAAAAAGCTAAGAAAAAAGGCATCTGAAGAAGCATAGGCAAACAACCACCCAGCGGATTAACACCTTCTTTTTTATACATCTCCATAAGCTCTTGGCTCATCGCTTGTTTGTTGTCACCATGTTTTTCTTGTAAAAGGGCCATTTTTGGCTGTAATTCCCTTAACTTACCCATAGAAACATAGGCTTTAGCAGATAGAGGCCATGTTAAAAGTTTAATCACAACCGTAAGAAAGATAATCGCCAAACCCCAGTTATTAAACAAAGAATTCCCTATATTAAGTAACCAATACATTGGCTTGCCCAACCACCACAAGAAGCCATAATCTACCGTCAAGCTAAGATCTTCTTGAATTTTTGAGAGTTGTTCGGGCAGTTTTGGCCCCACATAGAGAGTATTGCTTGAAAAAACCGCATTGCCAGGCTGTAAATACATCTTTTCGCCCGTGTAACCCACTGAAAAACGTTGGTTGCTTCCAGTGAACCTACCTTGCAGTTTGTTTTCATTTGACTGCTCAGGAATCCAGGCAGTTAAAAAATAGTGTTGTATGATTGCTACCCAACCACCACTAGATGTCTCGGAATAAGACTCATCTAGAAGGTCATCAAAGCCATATTTTTCATACTTTTCCTGATTAGTAGAGAATACCGGCCCATGATAAGCAAATCTTTCAGGGCTAAAAAAACCAAGATCTTTTTTTTGTGGAGACTCTGATTCAATTACCGCATAAGGAACAACATTTGTACTTTCTCTGTTGCCGTCAGACCTTATTCCGTCTTCCACTTTGATTTCGTAACCTCGTTCTGCAAGAGTAATTTCTTTAGATAAAAACAACCCTTCACTTTCACCTGAGAATATATATGTAACAGAACCATCATCGTTCTCAGCCGGGACCATCTTTGTAAAGTTTGGATATATATAAGAGTTTTTAACATCATCAAAAAAACCACTATTTGCAAAGTAAGAATTTTGGTCATCTGCCCCAAGTAAAGGCAGAGGCTTTTCTGATCCTAGCGTCTCTTTAACACCCTTGAAAAGGGATTTAAATATCCTGCCGTTAGAGCCATCAATTTCCAGGATTAAATCTTCATTTTCTATTGTAAAAATAACACCATCAACACTTACATCTTCTACCGTTTCCTGTTCGGTCATAGCGCTTAAACTCGGAGTGTCATTGGGCTGTAATAAAGGTTTAGTTTGTAAGTACTCACTACTATCTATACTCAGCCTTTTATTGTCTTCATAAATATTATTAGCCTGCATATCAGACCCTTGTGGCCACTGTAAAAGTAGGTAATAAAACGTTATTGCAATAGCTAAAATAAGCGAAGTCTTAATCACATCCATGTCTTTCTCCATTAGGGACATTGTCTATTCCGCTGCCACCCCAGGGGTTGCATTTCATTATTCTTTTTAGCGCTAAAAATGAACCATATAAAACACCATGATGATCCAATGCCTCAATCGCGTATTGCGAACAAGTAGGATGAAATCTACAGTTCTGACCCAGTAATGGGCTGAGCACTTTTTGGTATAGCCTGATGCTTTTTATGAATGCCTTTTTTACCATTTTTACTTATAAAATTTTTTCCAGATTTTCTCTAGATCTTCCTTCAGCTCCCTCTCTTTTCCTTTGAGGTTTCTTTTCACATAAACAACAAAATCTCTATCCGGTAATTCTAGAACCTTTGAACGAAAACTTCCTTTTATTTTTCTTTTAATGTTATTTCTATCTACCGCAAGCCTCGTATCTTTTTTTCTAATAGCCACACCCACACGAGCATAACCCAGGCAATTGTTCTTAGACAAGATCAATATATTGGGGGTTGAATGTTTTTGATCTGGAGAGTCGAAGATTTCTTTGAAACCTTCTTTTGAGGAAATAGAGCGCTTGAGGCCCATTTATACCGTGAGAGAAAGCCTCCCCTTTTTCCTTCTGCTGCTTAAAACTTTTTTCCCACCCAAAGTTGAGTTTCTAGTGCGAAAACCATGAGTCCTTGCTCTCTTAATCTTACTGGGCTGATATGTTCTTTTCATAATGCTTAAAAGGTAATTGGTTGCGCATAATAGAGTTTTTATAACATTTAAACAAGTAAAAAGATCACTACAATATATCAACAAGTTATCCACAATAAATATCTGTGTTTATACTGTGGATAAGTCTGTTAGTTTGTATATAATCGATCAATATGACAGAAATACACTTTTGGGGAGAATGTAAGAAAACTTTGGAAAGAGATTTACCAGTAGAAGAGTATTCTACCTGGATAGCGCCTCTAACACTAGAACAAAATAATGGCTCAACCCCGCCATCTTACAGCGTTTTAGCTCCAAATAAATTTATATCAGATTGGGTAGAAGATAACTATGGTTTAACTATAAAAGAAAGAATTTCAGCCATAACAAGCAACAGAGACTTGAATATAAATTTTGAAATTCTTGTAGATTATTATGACAAGGGAAATGTTATTAATAATGAGAGCGAAGATAACAACCCACCCACCGAACAAAACAACTCTCTACCTAGGCCGCCTAAGAAAAGCAATCTCATAGAGGGTTTTACTTTCGATTCTTTTGTTGAGGGAAAGTCTAACAATATTGCCCTTGCGGCATCCCGTCAAATAGGAGATGGATTGAAAAACTCATATAATCCTCTTTTTATATACGGTGGAGTTGGATTGGGCAAAACTCATTTAATGCATGCTGTTGGAAATGAGCTTTTAAGGAAAGACCCAACCAAGAAAATATCTTATGTTCACTCTGAGAAGTTCGTGAGTGATATGGTAAAATCACTACAATTAGGGGCAATTAGCGAATTTAAACAGTACTACAGATCTTTAGATGCTCTGCTGATAGATGACATACAATTCTTTGCAAAAAAAGAACAATCTCAAGAAGAGCTATTTCACACATTTAACTCGTTATTAGAAAAGGGCAGTCAAATGATTTTGACTTGTGATCGATACCCAAAAGAAATTGATGGTTTAGAAGACAGACTGAAATCTAGACTTGGCTGGGGCTTGCCTGTTGTTATCGAACCTCCAGAGCTAGAAACCAGAGTTGCCATCTTACTTGGAAAGGCTCAGTCTATGAACCAGGAGTTAAATGAGGAATCTGCATTCTTTATAGCTCAAAAGGTTAAATCCAATGTAAGAGAGCTAGAGGGTGCCTTAAAAAGAGTTATTGCTAATTCAAACTTTACTGGCCGCCCTATATCTGTTGATCTTATTAAGGATTCTCTAAAAGATCTGCTTGCTATCCAGGCCAGACAGGTAAGTGTTGAAAATATTCAAAAGACAACAGCAGAGTATTACAACATCAAACTGAGTGATATTCTCTCTAAGCGCAGGAGCCGTTCTGTTGCGAGACCAAGGCAAATGGCTATGTTTTTGGCAAAAGAACTTACTAATTACAGTCTCCCAGAGATAGGTGAATCCTTTGGTGGAAGAGATCACACTACAGTTATCCATGCGTGCAAAAAGATAAATGAGCTTAGGGATTTCAACCTAGACATAGAAGAGGATTATAGGAAGCTTTTAAGGGTTTTAACTATATAATATCTAAATGAAATTTATCACAGAAAAATCTCAGATTGTAGACTCTCTTCAAAACGCTGCCGCAGTTGCAGAAAGAAGACAAACAATTCCAATTCTTGCAAACTTAAGACTTAAGATAGTAGAAGGAAAACTTGAAGTAACAGCAACAGACCTTGAAATACAGATAAAAACATATTGTGAGTTAAAAGAAATTCAGGAAGAGGGCGAAACTACTGTTTCAGCAAGGAAAATGTCGGAGTTGTGTAGGTCATTACCGGAAGGTGAAAATGTAAATTTTTCTCTCGCTAACGGGAAACTAACAGTAAGTTCTAATAATTTCCATGCAGATTTCGCCACTATATCTTCTGATGATTTTCCAGAGATTGAAATTAATGAAGAACAAACGCCTGTGAGTATTCAGTCTGGTGTTTTAAAACGAATTCTTTCTAAAACATCGTTCTCTATGGCTTCTCAGGATGTAAGATACTATTTAAATGGAATGCTGTTAGAGCTTGAAGGTAGTAAAGTGAATGGCGTAGCAACAGATGGACATAGACTAGCTTTTTCTTCTGCTCAATCTGTTTCGGGAGGTCTCGAGGTTAGGAACATTCTCCCAAGAAAAGCAGTTCTTGAGCTATCAAAGCTTCTTTCTACAGGAGAGGAGACTGTAGATTTAATGATTGGACCTTCATATGTTGATGTGAAATGTCAAAATCTAAGCTTTTCAAGCAAGCTCATTGATGGAAAGTATCCAGATTACGATAAAGTTTTCCCTACAGGTGATCCTTTACCCCTGGAAATAAGCAAAGATCTGCTTCAGTCAGCTCTTTCAAGGGCTTCAGTACTCTCTAACGAGAAATACAGAGGTGTTAGATTCCAGTTATCTAAAGGAAAACTAAAGCTGACAGCAAACAACCCAGAACAAGAGTCTGCAGAAGAGGTTTTGGATGTTGTTTATGAAGGTGTAGAACTAGAAGTAGGGTTTAACATTGGCTATTTACTGGATGTTCTTAACTCCATTGAAAGCGAAACGGTACACTTTGAATTTTATGGAGAAGATTCAAGTTGTATCATCAAAGAATCTGGTTCCGAAGATGATGTCTACGTTATTATGCCTATGAGGCTCTAATGCCTCTAGAGAGGTTGTACCTAAAAGATTTTAGGCTATTCCAAGAGAAAACATTCACCTTCACAGAAGGAACAAACTTAATATTAGGTATAAATGGATCAGGAAAAACCTCTATCCTGGAATCTTTAAATATATTATTGTCCGGTAAATCGTTTAGAACAAAAGATACTAAGGAGTGCATTAAAAGCGAAAAAGACTCTTATGCTATTTCAGCCAATGGCCTTATAGGAGAAGGTAAGGTTAGTCTTAAAGCCTTTAATAGTCTGGAGGGTCGACT
Organism: uncultured Gammaproteobacteria bacterium; assembly: GCA_913031395.1. Taxonomy (GTDB): domain Bacteria; phylum Pseudomonadota; class Gammaproteobacteria; order Magnimaribacterales; family Magnimaribacteraceae; genus Magnimaribacter. The sequence continues at coordinate 23,465 of CAJWDT010000010.1, read as the reverse complement.
TACTACAAATCGGATATTAGATGGAAAGAAAATCAGACAAGATGATCTTTTTTATTTACAGGCCATTCTTTCAAGAGATTTGAAAATGATTGATGGAGAGCCTGATATAAGAAGAGATTATTTTAATGATTTAATGTTCCACGTGAAACCTGATGTAAAAAAAATAAGCAACAAATACACCAAAGCTTTAAAGCAACGCAACAGAGCGCTGAAAAATAAAAGAGATAATTCAGAAATTGATATATGGACAAAAGAAGTGTCCTCCATCGGCCTTGATTTAAGCTTACTTCAGTATGATTTTTTTAAGCATTTTAAAAATTACTCAAAGAAGTATATTGAAGACATCACTTCAGTTGATTCTTTTAATTTTCTTGAAGGACTGGATGTTAGTTTTTCTAAGGGCTGGGAAAGATCAAAAAAACTCGATGAATCTTTAGACGATTGTATCGAGAGAGACAAGGCATTGGGCTATACCTCTAAAGGCCCACACCGCATGGACTTTACTTTCAACATCAATAAAAAAAGAGCAGGTTCAAATCTTTCTAGAGGCCAACTTAAGATATTGATTTTATTGATATTTTTATCTAACTATAGCCTTCTTAAGAACTTAAAAGACACAGAAACAATATTGATGATTGACGATTTAAGTTCAGAGTTGGATGCACATAACTTAACCTCGATACTTGAAGAGATACTCAAGATTAATCATCAAGTAATCTTAACGGGCATTGAAGGTGACGAAATGCTTTCTTGTTTAAAGAAATTGACCAATTTTACGCAGATAAATATCTAAATTTATATTAAAATACATAGATGCCAGCCAAGAAAAAATCTTCCGCATCTAAAGCCACTGAAACCAACACAAAACAAACAAAAAAAACTACCGAAGAATCTTATGATTCATCTAGCATAACAGTCCTTAAAGGACTAGAGGCTGTTAAGAAAAGACCAGGTATGTACATTGGTGACACAGATGATGGAACTGGCCTTCATCATATGGTTTACGAAATTGTAGATAATTCTATAGACGAAGCATTGGCCGGGCACTGCGATGAAATAACAGTGAATATACTGGCAGATGATTGTGTGTCCGTTTCAGATAATGGCAGAGGTATTCCGACTGATATGCACGAAGAGGGAATGTCTGCTGCAGAAGTCATCATGACCAAGCTCCACGCGGGCGGAAAATTTGATGATAATTCTTATAAAGTTTCAGGAGGACTTCATGGAGTCGGAGTGTCAGTAGTTAATGCTTTATCTGAGGATTTAAAATTAACAATTTACAGGGCAGGTAAGGTTCACGAGCAAGAATATGCAGACGGAGCTCCTAAAGGAAAGTTAAAGGTCACAGGAAAAACAGATAGAACAGGAACAGAAGTTAAATTCATTCCTTCTCAAACCACTTTCTCTGACATCGTATTTCAGTACGATGTATTGGAGACAAAACTAAGAGAATTATCTTATCTAAATGCGGGTCTTAAGATAATACTTACTGACGAGAGGACCTCAAAAAAGAAAGAGTTTTTTCACGAAGGTGGGCTTGCAGAATTCGTGGCCTTCTTAAATACCAAAAGAACGACAGTTAATTCTATATTTCATTTTGTTAAAGAATCCAAAGATGGAATCACAACAGAAGTTGCTTTGCAGTGGAATGATGGATATCAAGAAAATGTCCAGTGCTATACCAATAACATTAAACAGAGAGACGGCGGTACTCACTTAGTAGGCTTTAGAACCGCCCTTACAAGAACCCTCAATAATTACATGGATAAAGAGGGCATGAACAATAAAGAAAAGATTTCTACCTCAGGTGATGACGCACGTGAAGGGCTTGTTGCTGTTATTTCAGTCAAAGTACCAGATCCTAAGTTTTCATCACAAACAAAAGATAAATTAGTGTCTTCTGAAGTAAGACCCGTTGTAGAGCAGGAAGTCTATAAAGCTCTAACCGAGTATTTGCTAGAAAACCCCGCAGAAGCAAAGTTAGTTGCGACAAAGATAATAGAGGCAGCAAGAGCACGTGAGGCTGCTAGAAAAGCTAGAGAGTTAACAAGAAGAAAGGGTGTATTCGAAGGAGGCGGTCTTCCGGGTAAGCTTTCTGATTGCCAAGAAAAGGACCCTGCAAAAAGTGAAGTCTATTTAGTTGAGGGTGAGTCCGCTGGAGGTTCTGCGAAGCAAGGACGTGATCGGCACTTTCAAGCAATTCTGCCTCTCAAGGGTAAGATATTAAATGTCGAGAAAGCCAGACTGGATAAAGTTCTTTCTTCTGAAGAAATTGTTATTTTAATTTCTGCTTTGGGTTGCGGTATTAAAGGTGAGGAATGGCAAGAGGAGAAACTCAGATATCATAGAATTATAATCATGACTGATGCAGATGTGGACGGCTCACATATAAGGACACTTTTACTTACACTTTTTTATAGACAAATGCCTGAGCTAATTGAAAAAGGCTATATTTATATTGCTCAACCACCTTTGTACAAATTAAAAAAAGGCAAACAGGAAACATACGTTAAAGACGATTCAGAACTTAGAGAGCTACTGGTAGCAGAAATTTTAGACGATGCAAAACTTGTCTTAAACAAAAAAGGTGAATCTATCACTGGACAAGCATTGGGCAAATTTATTTCTCAACACGAAAAAATTCAAAATGTCGTTAAAGGCTTAACTCACATATATCCAATTGAGCTCCTAGAAGGCATAAAGCATGCGCATTTTATTGAAGGGTTAGATGATGACAAAGAATTGAAAAAATGGTGCTCTAATCTAGAGAAATATCTAAACGAAAACGCAGAGCAAGGTTCAGCCTGGAATGTAGGTCCAGAAAAAAAAGATGGCTCGGAGCATTTAGAGCCTTCAGTTACATTGGTGCGACACGGAACTAAATCAAACTGGTATTTAAATAAGGCATTCTTCAAATCTAAAGCCTATAAAGACATAGCAAGTCACGGAGCCGAGCTTGGTGATATGTTTAATAAAGATAGCTACTTCGAAATAAGTGGGAAGCAAATAGCGGTAGAGAATTTTGCTCACGCCCTAGAAGAGGTTTTGCTAATTTCAGAAAGATCATTCACAAAGTCCAGGTACAAAGGTCTTGGAGAGATGAATGCTGAACAACTCTGGGATACTACAATGAATCCAGACATGAGAATATTAGGCCAAGTTAGCATTCAAGACGCTCTTGCGGCAGATGAACTATTTCATGCACTGATGGGGGATGAAGTTGAACCCAGAAAAGACTTTATAGATGAAAATGCTAAGCTTGTTGTAAACCTAGATGTTTAAAAAATAATCATTTGTTGAGATTTTTTTCTACCCAAGCCCTAACATCTTCAGCAGATCGTTTCGAGTCTTCAACATAAAAAGGCTTCCCTATATTCAGGGTGATTATTCCAGGTTTCTTGATAAATCTATGTGCAGGCCAACAATCACCTGAGTTATGGCATAAAGGAAGAACTTTAACTTGATTACGTTTTGCTAACTCAAAACTACTTCTAGCATACTTACCCACTCTGCCTGCTTTAACCCTAGTCCCCTCTGGAAACAGTAAGACATACATACCTTTACTCAACCTATCAGAACCTTCCTTCAAAGTTTGAAGAATTGCTTCTTTAGGCTTTGCCCTGTTAATAGCAATTGGGTTAAGCATACTCATTGCCCACCCCCATAATGGAATAAACAAAAGTTCTCTCTTTAATAGAGTACTTAGAGGGTGGAATAGATACTGCATTGAAAATGTTTCCCACTGACCTTGATGATTTGAAACAACAACACAAGGTTCTTTGGGTAAATTTTCTTCTCCTATGATTTCAACTTTAATATTGCATGTTGCGTGTAAAAACCAATTAGCAAACTTTGGCCAAAGAGAAAAAAGCTTAAGTCTTTGATTCAGGCTTATGAATGGACCAACCAAGCAAGCAACAATGCTTGCGAGCACTCCAGAAGATAAATAGCCTATGTAGAAAACAAAAGACCTAAGATAGATCACTTTTTCTTTCTACTATGTAATTAGCTGCTCCTAAAAGATTGTCAAAGCAATGCTCTTCAGGCGGACTATTTTTTGTTCTGTAAACTTTCTCTCCGTAACCACCTTTTTTTATTAACATAGGAACACATCCGTGATTACGCCCAGCAAGAATATCGGATTCCTTGTCCCCTATAAAATATTTATTTTTAAGCGATATCCTCAGTTCGGATTCTATTTCTTGCAGAAGTCCTGTTTCTGGTTTTCTACAATTACAATTAGTTTCAGGAGCATGAGGACAATAAGCTATGTATTCAATATGACCGCCAACCTCACTTAGAAGTTCTTGCATATAATTATGTATCTTTAAAAGCTCTAAATCCGTAATAATATTTTTTTCAATACAAGCCTGATTAGTAGCTATTGCAATCTTGAATCCTTTTTTATTTAACAGTGCTATGGCTTCAAGGCTTCCTTCAATAGGTTCAAAATCTTTTGGTCTTGTAACGTATGTCATCAAATCAACATTTATAACCCCATCTCTATCAAGAACAACTAAATCGTTCATTATCGGTTAAATGAAGTAATTATTCGTTAAAAAAGTGCTAACTTCTTCTAAATTAACTCTTTTTTGTTCCATAGTATCTCTATCTCTTACAGTTACAGTATTATCATCTATAGTTTGAAAATCGACGGTGATACAAGCAGGTGTACCCACTTCATCGTGTTTTCTATAACTTTTACCGATATTACCTGTATTTTCTAGCAAAACTCTTCCAGGGATAGTTTTCTGCAGCTGTGATTTAAGCTCGATTGATTTGGCAACAATATTCTCATCATTTCGTTTTAAGGGAATAACTGCAATCTTTATAGGTGAAATATGTGGTTTTAAGCCTAATACGGTTCTTTCTTTGCCACCTTCTAAGCTTTCTACTCTATATGCTTCATTTAATATAGCCAAAACCCCCCTATCTACCCCTGCAGAGGGCTCAATGACATAAGGCACCACCCAGTTCTTGCTTTCAAGATCTTGTATGGCTAATTTTGCGTTAGATCTCTTATTTTCTTTAACAGAGGCTTTAATATCTAGATCTTCCTGGTTTTTTGTGTGTGACCCTAAATCAAAATCAGTTCTATTTGCTATTCCTTCAAGTTCTTCAAGCCCATGAGGATATTTATACATGATATCTACAGTTGCTTTTGAGTAATGCGCTAATTCTTCTCCCGGAACATGATAAAGCTCAATATTTTCTCTACTTATTCCTTGATCTTCCCACCACTTAATCCTTATCTCTGTCCATTTCTCATGCCAATCATCATCTTCGCCAGGCTTTACAAAAAATTCTAATTCCATTTGTTCAAACTCACGTACTCTAAATATAAAATTCCTTGGAGTTATTTCATTTCTAAAAGCTTTCCCTATTTGGGCAATTCCAAATGGAAGAGAGTGGGGGGTAGAGTCCAGGACATTCTTAAAATTGGTAAAAATATTTTGAGCTGTCTCAGGTCGTAAATAAGCAAATGATTCTCCATCGTCAACGGGTCCTACATTAGTTTTAAACATCAAATTAAACGGTCTGGGTTCAGTAAGATCTAAAGACCCACATCCTGGACATTTGTTGTCAGTGATGTGATCCGCTCTCCATCTAGAATTACACTCTCTACAATCCACTAGTGGATCAGAAAATGTTTCTTCATGTCCTGAATATTTTAAAACCAATGGATTGGTGAGTATTGAAGTATCTAAACCTTCAATATCATCTCTTTCGTAAATCATAGATTTCCACCAGGCTTTTTTTAAATTATTTTTTAGCTCAACGCCGAGAGGCCCATAATCATAGAGACCTTGAAGGCCTCCGTAAATTTCATTCGATTGGAAAATAAAACCCCTTCTTTTACAAAGAGAAACAAGATCTTCCATTGAGTGTTTATTCATATAGTTAGTGAGTGCTTACTACGATTTATCAACCTTTAATATATGTGACCTGAACCCGTTCTTTTAAATTTTTTATATTCCCATGAGTACTGACCGGGTATGTTCATTATACATTTTTCAAACTCGTAATTCATTTTATCTACGCCGCTTTGCACGTCCGCTGACAATTCAATCTTATCTTTAAAGTGCAGACAAAAACCCCTTCCATTTGTTTTTCTTTCACAATACATGAGATGAGCAGAACAATTTGTTTTGTTTTGAAGTTTAGGCAAGAGAGTCATTGAATAACATTCTTGTTCAAAGAAAGTAGACAAGATCCCTGAACTTTTTTTAGGGACTTGATCAGACGCTATGGCAACTACATTCCCTGCTTTAAGTTCAAGTAGAATTTTCTTTATTCCTGAAGTATCAGTATTGACCATACTCACCCCTGATGAATTTCTGGACTCAGTAATTATCTGATCGAGGTATTTATTTTTAGGTTTAGTGTAAGGGATGGTGCACGTTGTAGTCTCCCCAAGATGATTTATGAGAACCTCAATATTCCCTAAATGAGGTGTAAAAAGGAGAACTCCTTTACCAAGTTTTAGTGATTTTTCGACGGACTCAAAATTCCTTAATTCTAAAAATGAATCTTTGTTAGATTTGTCATTGCCTCCCCAAACCAGGCCACTCTCAAGAAAAGTCATAATACTATGAAACAGGCTATCTCTTAGAAGTATATCGATATCTTCTTTTGTTTTATAAGGGAAGGCGTGTTTTAAATTTGCTAAGGATATTTTTCTTTGGTTGTTAGGTAAGAGACAGAAAATAAAGGCAAGAAACTTCCCGCCTATGAAAAGCGCTTTATAAGGTATTATTTCAAGCGTTTTTAGCAGTAATCTATAGAACAACAGATAAAGTGACATTTGTTGCTTAACTTCTCCAAAAAGAAGGTGTGAAAATTAAAAGTAGCGTGAATATTTCAAGCCTTCCAAGAAGCATAGATGCGCACAAGGCTATTTTAGAAATATCAGTTATATCTTTATAGTTTTCAGAAACTGCCCCAAGACCTGGCCCAAGGTTGTTTAAAGTAGCTCCCGCAGCTGAAAAAGCCGTTAAAAAGTCATTATTCTGCGAAAGAAGAACCATAAGTAATAATAGAAATGTTGCCACATATACGGCAAAAAAACCCCAAACAGACTCCGAAACCCTAGGATCTAGTGATTTTCTTCCTAGTTTTATAGAAACAACAGCATTGGGGTGTATCAATTTAGTTATTTCACTTGAACCTTGCCTTAACAAAATAAGCGCTCTTATAACTTTTATACCACCACCGGTAGAACCAGCACACGCGCCAATAAATGCTGCAGTAAGAAGCATTATTGGTACAAAGAGGGGCCAACTTGAGTAGTTTGATGTAAGGAAGCCTGTAGTTGTTCCAATAGAAACAGCCTGAAATATACTCTCTACTACCATATCATCATATATATTCTCACTGAAGTATAAGGTTAAATAAGTTAGAAGTGCTGTAGTTAAGAGTAACGAAAGGTAAAGCTTTACTTCCGAATCATAAAAGTAATGAAATAATCTCTTTTTTGTCCATGCCAGATAATGCAAAGCAAAATTTACTCCAGAGATAACCATAAATATAATAGCCGTCCACCTTAATGATGGATTATCAAAAAATGCAAAACTTTGGTCATGAGTAGAAAAACCACCAATTGAGACTGTTGAAAAAGCATGCGAAACAGCATCAAACCAAGTCATACCAAATATTTTATATAATACTGCGCAAGCAAATGTCATAGTAAGGTAAACAAACCATAGTGCTTTTGCTGTTTCTGTTATCCGAGGCGTTAGTTTAGAATCTTTAAGAGGTCCAGGCGTCTCAGCTTTATATAGCTGCATCCCACCAACACCAAGTAGTGGCAAAACAGCCACAGCTAAAACGATAATTCCCATCCCCCCAAGCCACTGTAAAGATTGTCTGTAGAACAACAAAGATCTTGGCATGTCATCTAGCCCAATTAAAACGGTTGCCCCCGTAGTTGTAAGTCCAGAAATAGATTCAAATAAAGAATCTATGTAGCTAACTCCTTCTAAATTAGCTAAATAGAAGGGAATTGATCCAAAAAAACCTAAAACGGTCCAAAAGAAAATTGTAATAATAAAACCATCTTTTGTTCTGAGGTCACCATTTTTCTTCGAAGCTAGGAAAAAAAGAACAAAACCTATGAAAAATGTTGTGAAGCCAGTGGTAATAAATGTACTGATTAAGTTTTTTTCATCGAAAAAGTAGGCTAGAAAGCCAGGAAACAATTGAGCTGCACTGAACAACATCAATAGGGTGCCTAAGATCCTGGTTGTATAGGGGAGCTTCATTTTATGATGGAGAAAAAATTTCTTTTACTTGCTTGATGGCAGTTTTGTCTGTTAAAAACACTATAACATGGTCGTTCTCCCTCAAATGGACGTGATCATGCGCTATTTTTCCTTTATTGTCTCTTATTAAAGCGCCTATAGTCGCACCTTCGGGCAGGGAAATTTCTCCAAGCTCTTTGCCTATACTACTTACTTTTCCAGATGGCGATTCTTTTGCAACTGCTTCTATGGCTTCAGCAGCCCCTCTTCTAAGTGAGTGAACTTTAATAACATCCTGACCTTCTATTTCTGCTAAAAAGGTACCAATTGTTATTTGAGAAGGAGCAATTGCAATATCTATTCCTTTGTCTTGGACTAAATCAACATAGGCAGGATTATTAATAAGCGCCACAACTTTATGGGCCCCCATATCTTTTGCTAAAAGGCACGACATAACATTGGCTTCATCGTCATTTGTAACTGCAGCAAAAATATCAGTTCCCTCTATATTTTCCTCATGAAGTAAGTGTTTATCACAAACATTACCCTCTAAAACAATCGTTTCCTCTAGTTTTTCTGATAATCTCTTCGCCCTTTCGTGGTCAGATTCAATTATTTTTACCCTATGATTTTCTTCAATCCTTTTGGCTAGCCTACTGCCTATTTTTCCACCCCCGGCAATCATAATATTTTTGTAAGCTTCTTCTTTTTTTCTCATCTCATTTACAACCTTTGAAGCCTCTCCTTTTTTAGAGATAAAGAATACCTCATCCTCTGACATAATTTTTGTTTGCCCAGAGGGAATAATTGAATTACCTTCCCTAAAAATAGCGGCAACCCTAGAATCCACTTTAGGCATATGTTTTTTTAGATCTGCAATTTCATGACCTATCATTGGTCCGCCTTCAACTGCTTTTACAGCCACTAAGTTTAATTGACCTTGACCAAACTCCATTACTTGCAATGACCCTGGAACTTCTATCAGCCCTTCGATATGGTCTGTTATAAGTTGTTCTGGGCTAATATGAACATCAACTGGAATCTCACCAGATTCCATTGCCTTTTTGGTTTTGCCTTTTAAATAAGAGATTTCTCTAACCCTTGCAATTGTTTTAACCGAACCATTAAGCACCTTGGATATAAGACATGAAACAATATTTGTTTCGTCACTTCCGGTTACCGCAACTACCATGTCCGCATCATTTATACCTGCATTAACGAGAATATTGGGATAAGAAGCACTACCGAGAATTGTTTTTATGTCGGCTTCTTCTTCAAGCTTGTGAAGTTTAATGGGATCATCATCAACAATTGTAAGATCATTTTCTTGAGACAAGAGATTTGCGAGCGTGCTACCTACCGCTCCGGCCCCCAAAATGACTATTTTCACAAATTTATGTAAGACAATTTTCCTTCGATTATAGTCTTATTTTATGAATAGAAAATAGTTATCGAGTAGTAAATTCAATTTTTTTATGGCTCTTAATAAGATCTTCGTAAGCTGTAATAAATTCTTGGCCCGAGACTTTATTTTTCCCTTCCATCTGGATGATTTCTATCTGAACTGAAGTGGCATCTTTGCAGGATATAATCATTTCATTTTCCAAAATTGAAATAGTGCCTGGTATTGACGAAGGAAGAGAAGATATTTCTTTAGCTTTATGAATTTTTATTCTCTTATCTCCCAAGAGGAAGTAAGCACCATACTTAGGCTCGAAGGCATTAATTTTGCATATAATATTTTGGGCATTTTGGTTTACCCAATCTAACTGAAGAATCTCTTTACTTATCTTAGGGGCGAAGGTGGCAAGATTACTATCCTGGTCTTTCGGCTTTAATTGTCCTTTCTCTAAACGGCTAAGGAAGCTATTTAAATTTTCTTTACTTAATGCAATTAACTTTTCTTCAAGCTTTCCAAGACTATCTTCATGATTAATTGAACATTCATGAGTTTCATATACAGGGCCTTCATCAAGGCCTTCTGACATTTGCATATAACTTAAGCCTGACTTCTTATCTCCCTCTAAAATGGAATACTCCATAGGCGATGCCCCTCTCCATCTTGGTAGAAGTGAACCGTGAACATTAATGCAACCAAATCTTGGTATATCTAAAATATTTTTTGGTACTAACAGTCCATACGCAACGACCAAAATTATGTCGGCCTTTATATCCCTTAAATTTTTTTCTAAATTTTGGTCCTTTAAGGTATTTGGCTGCAGTATCTTTATATTTTTTTTAGTAGCCAGCTCTTTAACCGGCGAATAATTTACTTTTTTTCCTCTTCCCGATCTCCTGTCTGGTTGTGTGAGAACACATAAAACCTCGTGATCGGATTCTAAAACTATTTCTAGATGTTGAGACGCAAACTCGGGTGTACCGGCAAATATAATCTTCATAATCTTATTATGCTTTAGATTTTAACAGCTTCTTTCTTATCATTTCTCTTTTGATGTTAGAGATAAAATCAACCATCATTTTGCCATCCAAGTGATCCATTTCATGTTGAATAACTACTGATAATAGACCTTCAGTCACTATATTCACCTCATCGCCGTTGACGTCATAAGCATTTATTTCTACGGAACTTGGTCTTAAAAGCTCTTCGTAAAAACCAGGAACAGAGAGGCAGCCTTCAGAGTAAGATTTTTTTTCAGGATTTATAATTTTTTTTAAGGTGGGATTAACTAGTATCAATGGGCTATTTTTTTCTTCACTTATATCTACAACAATAATTCTTTTGTGCACATTAACTTGTGTAGCTGCAAGACCAATACCCGAGCCTTCATACATAGTTTCAAGCATATCTTCTGATAACTTTTTTAAGCTATCATCAAAATCCATAATAGGCTCAGCGAGAGTTCTTAGTCTCGGATCGGGAAATACTAAAATTTTTAATAGAGCCATGATTTAATTTTTGACATATTAGTATACAATTTTTGTTTTGGAGAAAATTGTGACTGTAACTGTATCAATACTAATCGGTTCTGAATCAGATTTAGACTTAGCCAATAAATGCTCTGACACTCTAGATTCATTATCTATATCAAATTCAATTCAAGTTTTATCTGCGCATAGGACACCTGCACTTCTTGAGACTCATATCAGAGAATGTGAGGCCGGCGGAACTAAAGTTTTCATTGCCATGGCAGGTTTAGCTGCTCATTTAGCAGGAGCCGTTGCTTCAAAAACTGTTCTACCAGTTATCGGTGTTCCTGGTGACGGAGGCCCATTAAGCGGAATGGATGCTCTTTTATCAACTGTACAAATGCCTAAAGGTATACCTGTTGCCACTGTAGCAATCGGGTCTGCTGGAGCAATTAACTCTGCCTATCTGGCTGGTCAAATATTAGGAGTTGAGTCCCCGTCAATTAGAAGCGCTTTATTAAAGGTAAGAGAAGATGGAGTTGAGGCGATTAAGGCTTCTAATAAAAAACTTGCCGACGCTTAACTAGATGAGCTCTCTAAGCTCTATAGTTAATACTTTAAAATCTGGAGAATTGATTGCCTATCCAACAGAAGGGGTTTGGGGTTTGGGTTGCGATCCTAATAATCTTGACGCCGTTCAAAGGCTTCTAAACTTGAAAGAACGCTCTCCAGAGAAAGGTCTAATTTTATTGGGGTCAAACTTTGATCATTTCATGCAATATTCTTATGCTGCAGATTACAGAGAAAAATTAATGTCCAAGTGGCCGGGCCCACACACCTGGCTGGTTCCGGCTAAGCAAGACCTTAGCCCATTAATAAAAGGATCGAATGACAGGGTGGCTTTAAGGTTAAGTGACCACAAAGCCGTTTGTGATCTTTGTGAAAATTTTGGAGGTGCTATCATTTCTACATCTGCTAATAAAGATGGACAGCCCACTCTAGAAGGAGCTACTGACATTAAAAATATTTTTTCAGATGTTAAAATCTTTGATGGAGCTTTAGGCGGGCTTAATAGGCCATCGACAATTCAAGATATTGTTACAGATCTCATTGTGAGATAGTTATGAAAGAGATTAAAAAATTTGCGGTTATAGGAAGTCCAGTTAAACATTCCTTGTCTCCAAAGATTCATTCTCACTTTGCAGAAAAACTAGGAATACCAGTCTCCTACGAAGCTATCCAGGTTGAGAAGATAAATTTTTTATCATCAGTCCAGGAGCTTTTCGAAGAAGGATATAGTGGAATCAACGTTACTCTTCCTTTGAAAGAAGAGGCTTACAAGTTTGCAGATTCTTTATCTGACGAAGCCCTGTTATCAGAATCTGTCAACACTCTTTGGAAACAAGATGACTCTTTAATTTACGCAGACACAACCGATGGAAGGGGATTAATAAAAGATTTTTTAAGAAAAAATATTGAATTAAAGGGATTAAAAATTCTTATCTTGGGGGCGGGCGGTTCTGCTAAGGCCATAACCCCAGCATTATTAAAAAATAATCCACACTCTGTTGTCATAGCCAATAGAACAATTGAAAAAGCTGAGCTTCTTTTAAAAAGATTTTCTTCTTTACACGACAACCTACAGACAATGTCATTATCCGATGAAATAGCCTTTAAACCTGATCTAATTATTAACACCTCTTCTGCAGGAATCTTGGGTCAGGGCATTGAATTCCCAGATAATATTTTTTCTGATGAAGCTATTGTTTACGACCTTTCTTATTCTGCTGGTAATACGCCTTTTGTTGATCTTGCTCTCTCTAAAGGGGTAAAAAAATGTTACGACGGTATTGGAATGCTAATAGAGCAGGCGGCACTTAGCTTTGAGATATGGACGCAGCAAAGACCTGATACAGAATTGAGCAAAGACATGCTTTTTTAGATACTTTTAATGCTTAAATTTGTTTTTGTTTAAGTATTGTTTGAGATATCTGATTGGTTTAAAATACGCGCGCTGTTCCGGTACGCCCACCTTAAAACAAATATATAAAAATTTAATGGCTTATATTAAAAAAGTTTTCACAAAGTTCATCCTTATAGCTATGCCTATCATTTATTCATCACTTGTTTTATCTGAAGACTCAGACTACAACATGAAAGTTGGTGTAACAGAAGTAAGTCAAAGTATCTTTGATCTCCATATGCTGATCTTTTGGATATGTGTTGTCATCGGAGTAATTGTATTTTCAATTATGTTTTGGTCTCTTTGGAAATATAGAAAATCGAAAGGAGCAGTAGCGGCAGATTTCGACGATAACTTCTGGTTGGAAATAGGCTGGACTGTTGCAGCAACCCTGGTACTTGTTTGGATGGCTGTTCCATCTACACAGGTCATGGTCAAAGCCTACGATGATGCTGAAGGAGAAATTAATATTCTCATCACGGGTCATCAATGGAAGTGGCATTATGAATATTTAGAAGATGAAGTTGGTTTTTTCAGCAATTTATCAACAAGCCAAGAACAAATAAATGGAGAAGTACCAAAAGGAGAGTTCTACCTCAGAGAAGTAGATGAGCCTTTAGTCATTCCAACAAACACAAGGATAAGATTCCTGATAACTGGTAATGATGTTATCCACTCTTGGTGGGTTCCTGATTTTGCTGTAAAGCAAGATGCAATACCTGGGTTTATAAATACCGCTTGGACAAATGTCCCTGAACCAGGAATTTTCAGAGGTGCATGTACAGAGTTGTGTGGTATCAAGCATGCTTTTATGCCTGTAGTAGTTAGAGCGGTCGAAAGAGAAGAATTTGATGCTTTCATAGCCACAAAGGTGGCTCTTGCCGAAGAAGAAAGGATGCTAACTTCTAAAGTTTGGACTAAAGAGGAGTTGATGGAAAGAGGTGAGGGCTTTTATGCCACAAACTGCTCTGCATGCCATCAAATTAATGGTAAGGGAATACCCCCTGTCTTTCCAGCACTAGACGGAAGTCAGATCGCTATGTTCGATAGTAAGAGGCATATAGAAATATTGATGGAAGGTGTTCAAGGTTCAGCTATGGCTGCCTTTGGAGACTCTTACAGTGAAGTCGATATAGCATCGGTCATCACTTATACAAGGCAGGCCTGGTCAAATGGAGAAAATGGCGATGGAGTCATAGTCACTCCACAAGACATTGTTGCTTACAAAAATAGAATAGATTTATAAAAGGAATAAAATAATGAGTACAGTAGTAGAAACACACGATCACGGACATCACGGGCCAGCTAAAGGACTTTCTAGGTGGCTCTTTACAACAAATCATAAAGATATAGGAACGCTTTATTTATGGTTTAGTTTCATCATGCTATTTATTGGTGGAGCCATGGCAATGGTAATCAGAGCTGAACTATTTCAGCCAGGGTTACAAATTGTCCAACCTGAATTCTTCAATCAGATGACCACAAATCATGGTCTTATTATGGTGTTCGGGGTAATCATGCCTGCTTTTGTAGGTCTTGCAAATTGGATGTTGCCAATGCAAATAGGAGCTCCTGATATGGCCCTACCAAGACTTAATAACTTGAGTTTTTGGTTGTTGCCTATGGCATTTGGAATTCTGCTTTCTACTTTATTTATGCCAGAAGGAGGACCAAACTTTGGTTGGACTTTCTATGCTCCTTTATCAACTACATATGCACCTAATACGGTTAATTTCTTCATTTTCTCAGTTCACGTTATGGGGGTTTCTTCAATTCTAGGCTCTATCAATATAATCACTACGATATTTAATATGAGAGCTCCCGGTATGACTCTGATGAAAATGCCTCTATTTGTTTGGAGCTGGTTGATTACTGCCTATCTATTGATTGCTGTAATGCCTGTTCTGGCTGGTGTAGTGACTATGATGTTAATGGACATAAATTTTGGAACCAGTTTCTTTAATGCTGCTGGTGGCGGTGATCCAGTTCTATTTCAACACGTATTTTGGTTCTTTGGTCACCCAGAAGTTTATATTATGATTCTTCCAGCTTTTGGGATTGTTTCTCATATCATTGAGACTTTCTCTAGAAAGCCCATCTTTGGTTACGCCTCAATGGTATACGCAATGGCCTCTATCGCCATCTTATCTTTCGTAGTGTGGGCCCATCACATGTTTACGGTAGGCATGCCTCTAGCTGGAGAGTTATTTTTCATGTATTCAACTATGTTGATAGCAATTCCTACAGGCGTTAAGGTCTTTAACTGGGTTGCGACTATGTTTAGAGGTTCTATAACCTTCGAAACACCGATGCTTTTTTCAATAGCATTCGTTGCCTTGTTTACTATTGGAGGTTTTTCAGGATTGATGCTGGCAATTGTGCCTGCCGACTTCCAATATCATGATACTTATTTTGTTGTTGCTCACTTTCACTATGTTTTAGTTCCAGGTGCTCTCTTTGGAATCATAGCCGGAGCTTACTATTGGCTTCCTAAATGGACTGGCAACATGTATGACGAGACGCTTGGTAAATTACATTTTTGGCTAACTTTTATATCTGTAAATGTTACTTTTTTCCCAATGCACTTCGTAGGTTTAGCTGGAATGCCCAGAAGATATCCTGATTATGCATTGCAATTTGCTGATTTTAACGCTTTGATAAGTGTTGGCGCTTTCATGTTTGGACTGACACAACTTTTATTCTTATTTATCGTGATTAAGACTATAAGGTCTGGAAAACAAGCTAAGCCTGAAGTTTGGGAAGGTGCCGGTGAATTAGGTTTAGAGTGGACTTTAAGTTCTCCTCCTCCTTATCATTCATTTACTGTTCAGCCACAAGTAAAGTAGTTTGGAAGCAAAGAAAACATTAAGAAATTTAACGGGCATCGTTGTCGGTATGTTCGCTTTTGGGTGGTTGCTTGTTCCAATGTACGACGTGTTTTGTGAAATTACCGGATTAAATGGAAAGGTTACTGGTCCAAGTTCATTAAGCAAAGAATCACTGGCAATAACCGAACAAAGAGAATTGTTGGTTCAATTTATGACACACAATAATGAGTCAATGCCATGGAAGTTTGATTCAGAGAAATCTCAAATGAGGGTCATTACCGGTAATCAGTATGAAGCAAACTTTGTTTTTTATAATCCAACAAATAAGGAAATGGTAGGCCAAGTTATTCCTAGTGTCTCACCTGGAAGGGGGGCGGAATATTTCCATAAAACTGAATGTTTTTGTTTTGAGAGACAAGTATTGGCAGCAGGAGAGAGTATAGAGCTGCCCGTTAGATTCATAGTTGATCCAGCACTTCCAAAAGAGATTGGATCTTTGAGTCTTGGGTATACTTTGTTTGATATTACGGACAGAGTGCAACCAAAAGAAGAATTAGCTAAATTATAAGAGGGGAGAAAATGTCACAACAAGCCTATTACGTTCCAGAGTCAAGTAAATTGCCATTCGCTATGGCAATCACAATGTTGGTTTTCATAATTGGTGCTGCTAATACAGTTATAGATATGGGAAAAGAATCTAACTCTTACCTTATCTTAATTGCTTCATTCATCATGATGTGGACCACAATGTACTTTTGGTTCAAGCAAGTTATTCAAGAAAATCAGGCAGGATTGAACAATCCTATGCTTAAAGATTCATATGTATATGGCATGGCTTGGTTTATTTTCTCAGAAGTAATGTTTTTCTTTGCTTTCTTTTTTGCACTGGCATACATAAGAAATTTTGCAGTTCCGTGGCTTGGTGGCGAAGGCGAAAAAGGTCTTGCTAATATGCTTTGGCCAGGTTTCGAGGCTACTTGGCCTCTAATGGTAACACCTGATCAGGCAGTTTTTACTGGACCTGAAAAAGATATGTCATTAGCTACAGCCTACGCGTCTGGTGGCTTAGGTGGAGTTTTAGGCTGGTTGCCTTTATGGAATACAGTATTGTTACTAACTTCAAGTTTAACGGTCCATATAGCGCACTTAGGTCTTAAAAACGGAAACAGAAAGCAGTTCAATCTTTGGTTGGGTATTACTTTAATTCTTGGTTATATGTTCGTTGTTGTTCAAGGGGTGGAGTATTACGAGGCTTATACGCATTATGGCTTGACCCTAAATACGGGTATTTATGGAACCACATTTTTTATGCTAACAGGTTTTCACGGATTCCATGTTTGCTTAGGTGCGATTATTCTTACGATAATGCTTTTTAGAAGCCTTAAAGGACACTTTTCTGCAGATGATCATTTTGGTTTTGAAGCCGGATCATGGTACTGGCACTTTGTTGACGTTGTCTGGGTCTGCTTAGTTGCTTTTGTATACGTAATGTAATTAAGTTTAAACTCCTGGGCCAATTTGCCCAGTAACAAAACCATAAACTAGAGTTATAAAGAGAACGATCGCAATAGAAACTCTGACGCCCAAGCTATGAACGGTTCTTTTAGATGAGCCGCCGTCTTTAATTAGGAAAAAGGCGCCCCTAAAAAGACTAATAAACATAGCTACGATTAGGAAAATTATAAAGTATTTGATCATCTTGAAAGGATGAGCAGTATACACTTAGGTTAATAAAAAAAATATGAGTAAATTTCGTCCGGGAAAGCCAATGACCATTTTTGTCATGTTTTTCTTTCCTATTTTAATCTTCCTAGGCTCGTGGCAAGTAAGCAGGGGCATTGATAAGACTGATATTGTTGAAAAACACTATATGAATAAATCTTTGCCTGTGATCAATGAAAAAGAAATGTCTGTAATGAATGAGGATAATCTTAAATATAGAACCGTTAATCTCTATGGAGAATTTGGCCAAGAGTCTTATCTTCTGGATAATAGACTTTACAGACAAGAGGCAGGATATGAGGTTTTTACAACATTTGAAACCTCCGAAAATAGCGTATTTTTAATTAACAGGGGTTGGATATCCAAAGAAGGTTTTAATTATGATGAAGATATTCTGTTAAAAGAAAAAGGCATTTCTATTCAGGGTCTTCTCTCTCCATTCACCAGATTTGGGCTTAATTTAGTAGACGAGAGTTACGTAGATACTTGGCCAAAACTAGTTCAGCAAATTGATTACGAAGCTGCCAAGAAAGATTTAGGTTCGAATATAAATAATTCTGTTATTCAATTGTCTGCAGGTTCAAGCGGAGCTCTCGAACCAATTTGGAAGCCTGTTGACTTAAAACCCTCAAGGCATTACGGATATGCCCTCCAATGGTTTGGATTAGCAATAGTTTTAATTTGTTCATTTTTCTATTACGGATTTAAAAAGGATTGATCATGAAAATAAGTAAACAAAATTCTGGAAGAATAATAGCTTCTTTAATATTTTTAACTCCAATAATAGTTTTATTATCTAGTTCGGCCATGTTCTATAGCGGATATACACCTGAAGGAACTGTTAACAAAGGAACTTTATTATCTGAACCTATCCAGCTTAGTGACTTAAAACTGAAAGTAGAATCCGGCCCATTAGTAGATGAATATCCTGGCAAGTGGTCAATTGTTCAGTTTGTTTCTGGAGATTGTGAAGAAAAATGTTGGGATACCTTGTACTCCTCCAGACAAATTAACATACGATTGGCAAAGAATAGCGATAGAGTAGTCAGGTACCTCATCAATATAGATAAAAATAATTTATCTGAAGAATCTATTATAAAAATTGAAGAGGAATACCCGCTTCTTAACACAGGAAAAATTAATTCAGATTTAGTTCCGTCGTCTATTTCTAATAAATTAAAGGACTCCCCTTATATTTTGTTTGATCCTCTAGGTAATGGAATACTCATCTATGATTCAACCCTTCCTAGTGGTGAACTGTTACAAGATATTAAAAAAGTTCTTCAAAACTCAAAAATAGGATAGGCATGGAACGCATAAAAACTCTTTCCCTTTGGTCTGGTATTCTTGGATTCGTAGTGGTTGCTCTTGGAGCATGGACTAGATTAGCTGATGCAGGTTTAGGATGCCCTGATTGGCCTGGATGCTATGGATTTGTAACGATACCTGTCAGTCCAGAAGAAATAAATATAGCTAATTCAAAATTTCCTGAGACACCCTATGAAGTTGCTAAAGCTATTCCTGAGGTTGTACATAGGTATTTTGCTGCCGCTCTTGGATTTTTCATAGTATGCATGGCCTTCTTGGCCTTTAAACACAAAGAGGTTCCATCAAATATAAAAAAATTAAGTTACTTTTTATTGGTTTGGGTAATTATGCAAGGCACATTCGGTTATTTAACTGTCAGTCTTAAGCTTTGGCCTCAAGTCGTCACTACACATCTTATGTCAGGTTTTTTGACGACTGCTCTTGTCTGGCTCTTATATTTCAGAACTAAAGATTTAATCCAAGAAAGAAGTCAATGGAAGTTCGAGGCATCGACGAAGAAGCTATTCAATGTATCAATTATTTTAGTCGCAATTCAAATATTCTTAGGCGCGTGGACAAGTACAAATTATGCCTCTTATTCATGCACTGATTTGCCTTTGTGTCAGGGACAGTTGCTCCCAGAAGCCAACTTCAAAGAAGGATTCAATTTCTTTCAGAGTATTGGCCCAAATTATCTTGGCGGTCAATTAGATCATGAATCTAGAGTTGCGATTCATTTAACACATAGGTTCGGTGCTGTAGTGGTAACTTTGTTTTTATTAATTTTCAGTTTTCACCTATATAAAAGAAATTTTAAAAATTTGGCATATGGACTTATAGCCTTTTTGACATTGCAGGTTTTATTAGGAATCTCTAATGTGATTTTTGCATTGCCTTTATTAATTGCTGTAGGTCACAATTTAGGTGGGTTATTATTGATTACTTATTTAGGTGTTCTAAGGTTAAGAGAACATTAATATATGATATCGATACTATCTAATTGGAGAGGTTATCTCGAGCTAACAAAGCCCGGAGTCCAGGCGTTGTTATTTGTTTCTTGTGCTAGTGGAATGCTAATAGGATCAGACTTTACTCCACCTGTGCAAGTGTTTTTCTTTGGATTGATTGGTATAAGTTTTTTAGCAGCATCTTCAGCTGTTATTAATCATTTTTTCGATCAGAAGATAGACTCTAAGATGAATCGAACTTCTGAAAGGCCTCTAGTGGTAGGAAAAATATCGGATAGGCAGGCAATAATCTTTTCGATAATTCTCTATTTATCTGGATCTTGGATGCTCTTGTTCTATACCAATTTCCTAACTTGGCTACTTACCACCTTAACCTTCATATTTTATGGATTTATCTATACTAAATATTTGAAGTACATGACGAGTCAAAATATAGTTATAGGCGGGCTTGCAGGTGCTATGCCACCGCTTCTTGGGTGGACAGCCATTACTAATACAATTGAACCTAATGCCCTATTGCTAGTATTGATCATTATGGTTTGGACGCCACCACATTTCTGGGCCTTGGCTGTTCACAGGGTTGAAGATTATGCAGATGCCGAAGTTCCAATGCTGCCTGTTCAGAAAGGAGTTCCATTTACCAAGCAACATATTCTTCTTTATACTTTCCTTTTATTGGCATGCACACTGCTACCTTATGCAGTCCAGATGTTCGGAGAGATTTATCTCATCTCAGCTTTAATTTTGGGGAGTATATTTCTGATTTACTCTTACAGGCTTTTAAAAGACGAAACGAATGCGCTGGCTATGCCAACTTTTGCATATTCGATAATTTATTTAGCCGCTCTGTTCGGCGCGATGCTTATAGATCATTTTATCTATTTATGAATAAAGGCATTTTTATAACAGTCGCAACCTGCTTAGGCTTTATAGCCCTGATTTTAGCTTTATTCTTATCTAGATTTTATACACCGAGAGAATTGACCTTGGATGAATACAAAACACTCGGAGCATATTTCATTGATCCTCCAAGGCAGTTAGCAGACTTTAATTTAATAGATGATAGAGGGAATGAATTTCTTCCAGATCAATTCAAAGGGAAATGGAATATCTTATTTTTTGGCTTTACTTACTGCCCAGACATATGCCCTTTAACCATGAAACAATTATCAGATGTGAAAGAAGCTTTGTCAGAGAATTCAAATAAAATGAGGGTCTTCCTCGTGTCTGTAGATCCAGATAGAGATAAACCTGAAAATCTTAGAATTTATCTAAATAATTTTGATGATGAATTTCAGGGCTTAACTGGAGAGATTGATCAAATATATAAGTTTTCAACTCAGGTCAATGCCCCATTTTTCCCAGTAGTTAATAGTAAAGAGCCTAATTACACTGTAGACCACTCTGGTAGCCTTGTTGTCATTAATCCAGAAGCACAATATGCAGGTTTTTTTAGGGCACCTCATGATACTAATAAAATATCCAAAGCACTTGCCTCCCTTCTTAATTAGTCTAATATGCTCAGTTCTATGCTGATTACTAAACATAAGTTTGCATTAATACTTAGCCTATTCTTTGTAGTAGGTCTGTCAGCTGATCCTATTCTTCACTCTCTAGAAGAAGGTGATATTCATCACGAAGTTATTGAATGTCAGCTTTGTGAGGGTGAACAATTAAAAGCATACGATCATTACTTTTTAGAGTCTTATGCGCTAAATTCAATAACTTTATCTAGCCAAGAGGAAAAAATTCTTTCCGTTTTCTCTAAGGGCTTCAGTGCGAGGGCACCACCTAACTCTTAAATTTACTTAAAACTTTTTTAATTTAAATTTAGGAGAAAACATGAAAGTTTACTTTTATGCACTCATGGCGATGAGTTTAACTATTACGCAAATAAACGCTGATGAATCCTCTGATCAGAATTCAAGTGATGCAGATGAGATTGTTGTAACATCATCTATATTAAATCCCAGCAGGATTCTAAACCCGCTATATGTCATAGATGGCGATGAAATAGAAGATAACGCCACTACTACTTTAGGTGAAGCAGTAGATAGTTATTTAGGTGTTTCTATAGCCGATTATGGCGCTGCTGTAGGACAACCTATTATTAGAGGAATGTCCGGACCAAGGGTAAAAATACTCAAAAATGGAATGGTAAACAGGGACGTGTCCGGTCTTGGAGCTGATCATTTAAACGATATTGATTTAAACGATTTGCAGCAAGTAGAGATAGTAAAAGGCCCTTCGTCTTTACTTTATGCCAACGGAACAAGTGGTGGGATTATCAATGTTGTCGATAATTGCATAGCCCCAGAAGATTTTACTACACAAGAATTTATTGCAGGGCTCGAAACACAATCTGTTAATGATGGCGATTCTCAGTACTTTAACTTCAAAGACAACTTAAACGGCTTCAATGTTAATGTTGGTTATAAGAAGTCTGAATTTGGCAATTTTGATATTCCTGATGATGCGGTAATGCATGATGAAGATCATGAAGGGCATGATGAGCATGAAGGAGAAGAAGAGCTTTCTTACCTAGAAAATTCAGATCTTGAAATAGAATCTACTAAATTCGGTATTTCTAGAGCTGGAGAATGGGGATACTTTGGAATTTCGGTTGATAATCATGAAAGTATGTACGGAATTCCTTACCATGGTGAGCATTCAGATGAGGAAGGTCACGACGATCATGATGACGATCATGGAGATGAGCATGGAGACGATGATCACGATGACGATCATGGAGATGAGCATGGAGATGATGATCACGATGAGCATGAAGGCGAAAGAATCTTTTCAACAACTGATCAAGAAAGTTTCACGATTAAAGGTCTATACAATCTAAACGGTAACTTAATTAATTCAGTTTCTTATACTTATAGAGATACAGACTATTCTTTAATTGAAGCCCATGCAGAAGAGGAAGGTCACGATGATCATGCCGATGAAGAAGAGCATGAGCCAACAGTATTTTCAAATGACGCTACTGAGTATGGAGCTATATTTGATATATCAAATGACAATTTGATACAAAAAATAGCATTGAACTTTGTAGATGAAGATACTTCTATTATTGGTGAAGAAAAATTCATGGAACCGGCCAATAATGAAGAATTTACTATTGGTTATTATTTGAGTGCTGATCTAGACATGTTTTATCTTGATGCGGGGTTTAGAATAGATCAAATAGAAAGAACAGGAAGCATCAAAGATGCGGAACATAATGATATCGACAGTTATAGCATAGACGATGATACAAATAGCTTTGCATTGAATATAGGCAGAGATCTCAGCGAAACTTTAGATGTAACAATAGGTATTGCGAGTGTTGAGAGGTTACCTTCAGTTGTCGAGCTCTTTATGAATGGTCCTCATTTGGCAACTGGAAGGCTTGAGACAGGAAACCCTAATTTAAAAAGTGAAACCTCAAATAATTTTGATATTACATTTAACTATGAAAGCGGTGATTTCTTTGCTAACGCAAGCTTCTATGTAAATGATGTAGATAACTACATCACTCTTCAAGATGAGCTTGATGGTCATGACGATCATGATGACG
>CAJWDT010000009.1 GCA_913031395.1 uncultured Gammaproteobacteria bacterium | reverse complement strand
AATTTGATGCGATCGTTACATGCCCTATTAACAAAAAAGTAATAAACGATGGGGGTATAGCTTTTACTGGTCATACCGAAGAATTAGCAAGAATATCTGATACTAATAAAGTCGTAATGATGTTGGCAAATGAAAGTATCAAGGTCGCTCTGGCTTCAACTCATATATCGCTTAGAGAAGTGCCCTCATTTATAACATATGACTTACTGATCCAAATCATCACTATCTTGAGTGATTCATTACAAAATCAATGGAATATTCAAGATCCTTTGATAAAGGTTTTGGGTTTAAATCCCCATGCAGGCGATGGAGGATATATCGGAGAAGAAGAGAAAGAAATAATATTTCCTGCCATACAATCTCTCAAGAAAAATGGTATTAATATCATAGGACCCCTTTCTGCAGATACCGCTTTTGTAGAAAAAAATTCAGAAAGAAAGGCCGATGCATTTCTAGCTATGTTCCATGATCAAGGGTTGCCAGTTATAAAAACTATGAGCTTTGGAGAGATTGTTAATATAACCTTAGGCTTACCATTTATCAGAACATCGGTAGATCATGGTACAGCCTATGATATGGCTGGAAGCATTCTTGCTGACGAAACGAGCCTCCTGACAGCATCTAAAATGGCTTACTCAATGAGTCTTTTAAATAGTCATGCCTAAGGCGAAGAAGAGCTTAGGGCAAAATTTTCTAATTGATCCTTTGGTTATAGATCAAATTATTAAGCATGTTAATCCAGACTTAACTAATCAATTTCTAGAAATTGGCCCTGGTAAAGGCGCTATCACTGAAAGACTAATCAACACAGTAAGAGAAATTCATGCAGTAGAGATTGATGGAGGGCTTCTAAAAAAACTCTCTCAATTTCAGAATAATGGTAATTTTCATCTACATAATAAAAGCATACTTGACTTTGAACTTGATGAAATGGGTGATAAAGATTTAAGGATTATAGGCAATCTGCCCTACAATATTTCAACACCTATAATGCTCTGGAGTTTTAAAAATCTCTCCTTTTTTAAAGATATGCATTTTATGTTTCAAAAAGAATTTGGAGATAGATTAGTTTCAGAAAATAACAAAAAAAGCTTTGGGCGAATCTCGGTAATTACCCAATACCTAACAAAACCAAAATTTTGTTTCTTGATTGAACCTGAAAGTTTTTCACCCCAACCAAAGGTTGAAAGCGTATTCATTAGATTTGAACCGATTAAGGGTAGAAGTTTCGATGACCCTATAACTGATAAATTACAAGAAGTTACTAGAATTGCCTTTATGCATAAAAGAAAAATGATTGGAAAGTCTCTTCAAAAAATTCTTAGTGAGAATGAGTTGAGCCAACTTAATATTGATACAAAAGCTAGACCGGAAAATCTATCCGTTAAGGATTATGTAAAAATTGCTGAAATGCTAGCCTAATGTCGACATATGCCATTGGTGATTTGCAGGGTTGCTATGAAGAGCTCCAGGAACTTCTATTATCTTTTAAATTCAATGAGGATCGAGATTGTTTATGGTTATGTGGAGATTTAGTTAATAGAGGTCCTGAATCATTAAAATGTCTAAGCTATCTTCATTCTATAAAAGATAATTGTAAAATAGTTCTAGGAAATCATGATATTCATTTACTGGCAGTTGTTGAAGGCAAAAGAAAACTTAGTGAATCTGATACTTTTATTGATGTTCTAGAAAGTTCCAAACTTTCAACCTTAAAAAATTGGATGATGACTCTTCCATTTCATTATATTGAAAGCATTGAAACAGAGGGTAAAGAGAAAGAGTACATCATGACTCATGCGGGAATTCCACCTACTTGGACCAAAGCAGATTTAGAAAATAATTCCAATGAACTTAGCTCTAAGCTATTCAATCAAAACCCCAATAGTTTCTTAGAGGATGTATTTGGAAATTATCCTAATCACCCTAAAAAGTGTAAAAATAATATTGACCAACTAAGGTTAAATTTGAACTGCTTAACTAGAATGCGATATTACGATATAACTGGTTCTCTTAATCTCGAATACAAAGGTAGCATTGAAGAGGCACCAAAAAATCTTACACCATGGTTTGAGCATGAATTAAAAATTGTTAATGATCATACTCATGTACTATTTGGACACTGGGCGGCATTAAATGGATTTACCAATAAAAAGAATATCACAGCATTAGATACTGGATGTGCTTGGGGAAATAAACTCACTGCTATGAGGCTTGAAGATAATGAGTTCTTCTCTTGTGATAAGCTAAATTAAGTGTATGAAAATTTATTTAGTTGGCGGAGCAGTAAGAGATACTCTATTAGGAATTGAAGTCTTGGAGAAAGACTGGGTTGTTGTTGGGGCAAAAGAAGAAGATCTTCAAGAGAAAGGTTATAAAAAAATAGGAAAAGATTTTCCAGTTTTTTTACATCCCAGCAGTAAAGAGGAGTATGCATTAGCTAGGAAAGAAAGGAAATCTGGTCTAGGGCATAAAGCGTTTGAATTTGAATCTGACAATTCCGTCACTTTAGAAGAAGATTTGCTAAGAAGAGATCTCACAATCAATGCAATTGCACAAGACGAAAAGGGTGATCTAATTGATCCATACAGCGGTATTAAAGACCTGGAAAATAAGACTCTCAGGAAAGTTTCTGGAGCTTTTGCTGAAGATCCTTTGAGAGTATTAAGGGTGGCTCGTTTTGCTTCAAAGCTTAAGTTCTTAGATTTCAAGATAGAAGAAGAAACCCTTGATCTAATGAAAAGTATTGTTATTTCAGGAGAGATAAGAACACTAAGTAAAGAAAGGATCTGGATGGAGACCTACAAAGCTCTTAAAACAAAAAGTCCCGAAATTTTCTTTTCAGTTCTTCAAGATGTGGGTGCCCTAAACGAAATATGCACTCTCAAGATTATGAATTTAAAGGCATTAGAAAGTGCGAGTTTAAATATTCAGGATACCGCTATTAGATGGGCAATTCTTATTTCAGGTAATACAAATATGAAAGAAATAAATACCGCTTTTAATTTACCCAAAGAAATAATTGAGGTCTCCAGTATTTGTGAATCATTAGTTAAATTTAAAGGCACCCAACCTTCTGCACAATCCATTCTTGAAATCATTCATCATAATGACTTGCTCAGAAAGCCTAAAAGGTTCTTTAGGGCTCTAGAAGCGTCTGTGTTTTTTAATAATTCTGAGAAAGTGATGAAAATAAATTGGAAAGAAATTTATGACATAGTAAATAATGTTGATGCTGAAACCTCTCTTAAAGATGGAAAATTGATTGCAAAAAAATTACAAGAGGATAGATTGCAGGTCTTAGAAAAATATCTTCAATAAACATGACAAATAAATTTATTTTCTTAACTGGTGGTGCTAAAAGAATTGGCAAAACAACTTGTAAACATTTTCATGAAGAGGGCTTTAATATTATTTTTCACTTCAATACATCCTCCACACAAGCACTAGAGATACAAAAAGAATTGAATGAAATAAGAAAGGACTCGTGTTTTATTCTCCAGGCTGACTTTAATGATCTTGAATCCGTTAAGCATCTAAAAAAAGGTGTTTCTGAAATTACAGATAATTTGGCAGTGCTGATTAATAATGCTTCTAGCTTTTACCCTACTCCAATAGAAGGAGCATCGATTGAAGAATGGAATGATTTAATGGCAACGAATGCAACAATGCCTTTATTCTTAACTCAAACGTTGTTGCCATTTCTTAAGAAAGAAGGAGGTTGTGTTATTAATATCTCAGATACATTAGCTCCCAGCGGAATAAAAAACTTTAGTCTTTACTCGGGTGCTAAATCTGCACTTGAAGGAATTACTAAATCTTTAGCAAAAGAATTAGCTCCCGAAATAAGAGTCAATGCTATTTCTCCTGGAGCCATACTATGGCCTGAAGATGAAGATCTTAGTGAAGAACAACAAAAAACGAGGTTAGCAAAAGTTCCATTAGGAAGAATAGGACATCCCAAAGATATTTCTTCTCTGGCAGTTTTTTTATCTGATGCTGAATATATAACCGGACAAGTAATCAAAGTGGATGGTGGAAGATCGATTAGTTAGGCCTAACTTTTTCTTTTATCATTTTTACATCTATCTTATTATTAAATCATGAGTAACGAACTACACGACGCTGACGAGAATACTGGAACAATGGAAGTCTTAGATAGACATCAATTTGATACTTCTAAGCTTGAAGAATATATGCATGAGAATGTCGATGACTTTGAAGGCGACATAACCATAGAAGAGTTCAAAGGTGGGCAATCTAACCCAACTTATAAGGTTATTAGCCCAAATCAATCTTATGTACTGAGAAGAAAGCCACCCGGGAAACTCCTTAAGTCAGCTCATGCAGTGGATAGAGAATATACTGTTATAACTGCTCTCAATAAAACCAATGTACCTGTTCCTAGAAGTTATGCGCTTTGTGAAGACGAAGATGTAATTGGCACGGCTTTTTATATAATGGAATTCAAAGACGGAAGAGTGCTTTGGGATCCAGCAATGGAAGATAGCCATAAAGAGGAAGCTAAAGGAGTTTATGAATCAATGAATGATTCTATGGCTAAATTACACTCTGTAGATCCAATGGAAATAGGCCTGGAGAACTTTGGAAAACCTGGAAACTATGTCGGAAGGCAAGTTGCTAGATGGTCCAAACAATACATAGATTCAGAAACAGAGACTATTGCATCTATGAATAATCTAATAGATTGGTTACCCAAAAATTTACCAACAGAAAAAAAGACAGGCATAGTTCACGGAGACTATAGTCTGAGTAATGTCATGGTGGGGAAAAACGATCCTGGAGTAATAGCAATTCTAGATTGGGAATTATCTACACTTGGAGATCCTTGCGCAGATTTTAATTATCATTGCCTTCAATACACAATGAATCCGAAACTTGCAGATAAAGCTTACTGTCAGGAAAAAGGTATTCCAGTCATTGATGAATATGTAAGTCTTTATTCAGAACAGATTAATATTGATCTCACTGAAGAATGGGATCTATATACTGCTTATAACTTATTTAAACTTGCAGGTATTCTTCAAGGTATATTAGGCAGAGTTAGAGATGGTACAGCGGCAAATGAGAATGCTGCTGATAGAGCGGCTGGAGTTAAGAATCTTTCAGACACAGCCTGGGATTTAGTTAAAAAGAATTTTTTATAGGAGAAAAAATGGCTATTGATAAATTTTTAGTAGAAGCAAGTCATATTATGATGTTTGCAAGATCAGTTGGAGATGCAAATCCAATTTATCATGATGAAGAGTATGCAAAAGGGACGGATTCAGGTGGAATTATTGCTCCACCTACCTTTGCACAATCAAGTGCTCAATTCGATCCAGATTACTTTCTAAGACCAAAGATAGGTGGTGAAGGTTGGTTTGGTTCAGGAAAAGAAGCAACTGGATCTAAACCTTCAAAAGACTCAAGTGGAGGTGGTGGGGGCGCTGCTATGGGACTCCATGCAGAACAACACTTTGAGTATCACATACCATTAAAAGCAGGAGACGTTTTAACTGCTACAACAAAACCAGGAAATTCTTGGGAAAAAGAAAGCAAGCGAGCTGGAAAATTAAAATTTAGTGAAAGTGTTACAGAATATAGGAATCAGAATGGTGAACTTGTAATAACCGCAACTGGCGTTGGTGTGCAGACAGAAAGAGCTGTAGATAGTTAGGAGAAAAATGATGTTAAAAGAAAATGAAATAAATGTCGGTGATACGCATTCTGCGGTATTGGTTGAAGATCTAAAAAGAACTCAGATAGTTCAATATGCTGGAGCCTCGGGAGATTACAATCCCCTTCATACAGATGAAATCTTTACTACTCAAATAGCAGGTTACCCAAGTGTATTTGCGCATGGAATGCTTTCAATGGGGCTAACAGGAACTATGTTAACGGATTATGTTGGTGATGGAGCTTTAAAGAAATATGGCGTTAGATTTACTAATCAAGTTTGGCCTGGCGATACTCTTACTGGAAAAGCTACTATCATTGAAATTCGACAAGAAGATGATGGTAAGGTTGTTGATCTGTTAATTGAAACAACTAACCAAGATGATGTATCTGTTATCACTGGTAATGCGACGGCCAAGATAGAATCTTAAAGAATTAATCATAAAGGGGAAAAGTTTTGTCAGAAGAGAAAAATTCTGAGGTAGGTGGCTATCACGCTAAAGTTGCCTTAAGTCTTCTTGTATTAGTTTATATATTTAACTTTGTAGATAGACAAATTCTATCCATCCTTGCCGAGGATATAAAGGCAGATCTTGGGATTTCCAATAGCGATATTGGCTTCTTATTTGGAACAGCTTTTGGTGTCTTTTATTCAGTAGTTGGTATACCCATGGGGAAATTAGCAGACTCATGGAATAGAAAAAACCTCATAAGTATAGGATTAGCTTTTTGGAGTTTGATGACTTTTATGTCAGGTACTGCAAAATCTTTTTTAAGTCTTTCTATTTATAGATTTGGTGTAGGTATCGGTGAGTCTACCGCAACACCCTCTGCATATTCTCTTCTTTCTGACTACTTTTCTCCTAGAGTCAGAGCAACAGTATTATCAATATATTCTAGCGGGCTTTATCTTGGAGCAGGCATTGGGTTGTTTTTAGGTGGAGCGATTTTAGATACTTGGAATTCTGCTTACCCCGACCCTACCCAAGCACCTTTTGGACTTAAAGGTTGGCAAGCTGCCTTTATGGGAGTTGGGCTTCCAGGAATTTTACTTTCATTGATTACCTTTACTTTCATTAAGGAACCCATAAGAGGAATGAGTGAAGGCATTATTACAGAACCTAGTAAAGAGCCATTTAAGGATACCTTTAAAGAGTTTATAGGCCTTACACCTTTATCTCTTTTAGGAGACAAAGACACTTTGAAGTCCCTAGGCATAAATTTTTTGATAGCCTCGACAATTTTTCTTTTATGTTTTTCTTTATACAAACTAACTGATGATTTCCTGCAATGGGTCGCTTGGGGCATAGGGACTTATTTAGTCTGCACTTGGATACAAAGTTTAAGTAAGAGAGATATTGTTGCATTTACTTTAATGTTTAGAAGTAAGGCGATAATCTACTCGTTCATATCCTTTCCATGTATACCATTTGTAGGTTATGCCTATTCAGCGTTTACACCTTCTTTCTATATTAATTATCATGGCATGACTGCACTTGAAATAGGCACAATGATTGGTTTAATTACTGCAATTGGGTCTTTTATTGGAGTAATAGGCGGTGGATATTTTGGAGATAAATTAAGGGATAAGTATTCAGGCGGAAGACTCTACGTCATATTTGTAGGTGGCGTTTTAATTACTACATTAGGCTGTCTAGGGATGATCTACTCAGAAAGTAGAAATGCATCATTGGTATTTAATTTTATATATCATATCGGAAGCTCTGTTTATGTCGGTTGCGCTGCTACAACAGTCACAAATCTAGTTCTTCCAAGAATGAGGGCAATGGCAGGTGCCTTCTTTATACTCACCCTAAGTATGATTGGACTAGCACTTGGCCCTTATACGCTTGGTCGAATAAGTGATATGTTTGAATATCAAGGCTATGCTCCTGGCGATGCCATGCAAACCTCTATGGCACTGATACTTTTTATTTTAATAATTCCTACAATAACTCTATTCTTAGCCGTGAAAAATCTTAAAGCTGATGAAGAATCAGTTTCTGATCGAGCAAGAGCACTTGGTGAAAAGATTTAGATCTCAAGATAAAATAAATAAAGATCTCTTCAAAAGAGTGTATAAAGAACATAAGACTATTAATTAAAGGAGAAAGAATATGAACAAAAGGCTTACAAAATTATTAATACTTTCCGTACTTATTTTTAGCGCGTCTACTCCAGTTTATAGCTCCGAAGAAGATGAAGTCATTAGATTTATAAAAGAATGGGCTTCTTTAGAGGGAGATTTAGATGCTCAAGCTGCTCTTATAAGAGATGACAGAGTGATGATCGCTGGAGCAGAAAAATGGCCTGACCAGAAAGATAACCTATCAATTCAAAAGGAAAGAAGAGCTGCGATTTTGAAAAGAGATCCGAATTGGAAAATTATGCAGACAATTATTTCTCCAGAAGTAAGAGTATTTGGAAATGTAGCAGTGGCTCATTTTATTAGACGTTTTGACTTTATAGCAGGAGAGGGTGAAATTTCTCCTCCTGCTTTTAACAATGCAACAATAGTTCTGGTTAAAGAAAAAGGTAAATGGGGAATAACCCATACCCATTTCTCTCAGATATAAGCTTTTTGCAACAGAACTGCTTAATTTCAATAAGAAAAAAGAGGAAAGTCTGGCTATCGTTTTAGACAACCAGACTTAGATTTAAGATTTAGCTTCCAAAATAAAGCTGTTCACAAATCTCCATGTTATCCGACACAACCTCTCCCAGAGAAAGAACTGCTTGGTACTCATCTGCCCAAGAAGCATTGCCTGCAAAAAAATCATCAAACAATATTCCCATAGCATTGGCATCTCGAACTATAGAACGAACTATCACAGTCCCTACATCACGATCACCTCCACCGATTAATACAAATGCTCCATTGTAAAAATTAGGATGACCTGCATCTTGAATAGCTTTTTCTAGACTATCAATTGCAGCTGTAAAATTTTGCATATTTTCATTAGATACTTTTATTCTTTGGACTCTTTCAAAACCTGGTTCAAGTCTAAATGGTGTGATAGGTTTCCAAGTGACACCATACTTAACTTCCCTAAGTCTCTCGAAACTTCTAGGGGCTTTTTGTGGGTCATACATTGTACTTCCTGATAAAGCGGCAGCTACATTTGGGAATGCGCTCCAAACCATCATTTGTCCTAAATAATCATGGCCACTGTTGGTAACACATATACCCGCAGCTGTAGCACCTGTAGCCTTAAAGGCTGTAGGATTATCAATAAGTGTTTGTCTATATTTTTCAATATCAGAAGATGCTACCTGCAAAGTAGTAAAAGCTCCGTCTGTAGACATTGTTGCGCTCGCATGATCATCTGCAAAAACAGATATAGCCAATGTAGAAAGCATTATTAAAATTAATTTTTTCATAGTATTCCTTTGTTGATTAACAGATTGATCGTACAACAACATATAGAAGTATTTCAAGATACCTTTCAAGGAGATTGGATAATGCCCTTCTGGATAATAATAAAAAAATTAAAGAAGTTTATAAAAAATTTAGCAATTCTAGATAAGACTTTTTTAAGATTGGATGAATAGAGGTAGGTGCAATTTCAGCTAAAGGTTCTAGAACAAATTTATAATTTTCAATATCAGAACTTGGGATTTCTAACTCATGATCATTGATTTTTAAGTCTCCATATAAGATAAGATCTAGATCTATTACTCTACTAGACATGCCCTTCTGGTCATTTGTTCTACCCATATCATATTCGATTTTCTTTAGCATTAAGCGGATCTCATATGGATCAACTTCAGTTTCAAATTTACAAACTCTATTTAGAAAATCTCCACCGACAAAACCTTCAGCTGGTGTTTTGTATATACCTGAATAAGTAACATCAAAAATGAGGTCGAGATGATATTTGGCAAGATTCATATTTTTTTCAGCATCTAGATTACTTCCGATACTGATAAAGACTAATTGCTTCAAGGTCTAACAATCGAGATTCCTACAGAATCTGAGCCCCTCATTGCACCTGGTTTGCATAAAGTTACTTTCACCTTAGACACTGGAAATTCCTTTAGTATTATCTTAGATATATTTTCTGCTAGAGCTTCAACTAATTTAAATTTTGAATTTTTTACGTAGCCAGTAATTCTCTTACCTACAAGTTTATAATTGAGTGCATCTTCTATATTGTCAGACTTAGCAGCCTGTTTATTATCAAAATCCATTTCAATATCTATTGATATAAGCTGTCTAACCTCTCTTTCCCACTGGAAAATACCTATGATTGCTTCAACAGCTAAATTATTGATAAATACTTTATCCATGGTTAAGTTCTGATAAAGGCCATCTTGGTTTAATATCAAGGCTCATATTTTGCTCCGTCTCTTTTAGATAAAAACTCCCTGCATAAGCAATCATTGCTCCATTATCAGTGCATCTCTCAATTGGCGGGAAAAAAATTTTAGTTTCTTTTAAGCCTGTCACTAGCCTTTCTCTAATAAATTTATTAGAGGCAACACCTCCTCCAATCACCAATTCATTCAGATCAGTTTCTATAAGCGCGCTTCTGGTTTTCAACAATAAAGTATCCGCAACAGCAGCTTGAAAAGAAGCAGCTATGTCAGCTTTTTGATTATTAGAAATTTTCTTATACTTTTTATACTCATAATAAACTGCTGTCTTTAATCCACTGAAGCTGAAATCTAGATTGGATTTATTTGTCATTGGTCTGGGAAAATTAAATGCAGATGAATCTCCTTCTTTTGCTAAAACCTCAATTTTTGGTCCTCCTGGGTAACCGAGCTCTAAGATCTTAGCAACTTTATCAAATGCCTCCCCCACTGCATCATCTAGTGTCTGTCCGATTATTTGATAACTACCAAGAGATTGAGAGTTGATGAGAAGACAATGACCTCCTGAAATCAGTAAAGTTAAGAAAGGAAAAGATGGAGCGGGATCTTCTAAAAGATTAATCAGAAGATGTGCTTCCATGTGATGCACTCCTACGGAGGGTTTTCCTAGACTGAGAGCAATAGCTTTTGCAGTAGAAGCTCCAATTAAAAGAGGTCCTCTGAGTCCTGGACCAGCTGTATAAGCTATGCCATCTATTTCATTAAGAGTGTAGCCAGATTCTTGAACTGTTAACTCTATTAGGGGAATGAGTTTCTTGAGATGATCTCTTGAAGCCAATTCAGGCACGACACCTCCATACAAAGCATGTTTTGCTGCCTGACTATATAATTGCTCTGAAACAATCGTGTTCTTATCCGTATCAAAGATAGCTACACCTGTTTCATCACAAGAGGTTTCAATTCCTAGAACTTTCATATCATTTCAAGATAGCTATTTTCGTTGAAAATAAAAAAAAAGAAACACTTTCCAAATTAAAAATGCTTCTATAGAATTGCGCATCCGAAAGGGATATTTATGCCATCAATAAAAATAAGACCAAACGAATCTTTTGATGTAGGACTCAGGAAGTTCAAAAGAGCCTGTGAAAAAGCAGGTATCATTCCTGAAGTTAGAAAAAGGGAGTTTTATGAAAAACCAACTTCCGTTCTAAAACGAAAAAAAGCTGCTGCAGTTAAAAGAGAACAAAAAAATCAAAGAAAAAACCGTTTAGGAAGACCTCCTAGGTTTTAATCAAAATTCTTGTGTCAGATTCAATAAGACATCTCGTAGAAGAGGCAGTCAAATCTGCTATGAGAGAAAGAAATAAGGAAAAAACTTCAACTCTTCGTATGGCACTATCAGAGCTAAAAAAAGAAGAAATCGATCGCAGAGAAGAAATTACCAATGAAGACTCCATAAAAATTCTTCAAAGAATGATTAAACAGCGTAAAGAATCTAAGACTCAGTTCTTGGATGCAGGAAGAAGTGAGTTAGCAAATAAAGAAAATGAAGAAATATTAATTCTTCAAGACTTCCTGCCAGAGCAACTTAGCGAAGAAGCCATAAAGGTAATTGTTCTTGAAGCTATTTCTGAAACACAAGCAAAAGAGCCTCAAGATATGGGTAAGGTCATGGGTGCACTCAAGTCAAAAATAAAAGGAAATGCTGATATGGGAATTGTCAGTAAAATTGTAAAAGAGAATCTCTAGAGTAAATACCCTTTTCTCTTCTCTGTTCTTACTTCTCTATTTTGATCAAATAAATAATTTGTAACACTAATTATCTGCGAATCTTGCTTCTGCAGCTTTGACGGCAGCATAAGTTGTTTGATCAACCTCGATATTCAATAAGTCTCCATCTAGAATTTCATTCAAGTTTGTTGCCTTGAGTGTTTCGGGTATGAGAAATACTGAAAAAGTGTCGCTTTCTTTTCTTGCAACAGTAAGGCTCGCTCCATTAATAGCAACATATCCTTTATAGAAAATATAATTAATCCATTGATCTGGACAGGATAAGATTAATTCAACTTCATCATCTGATTCAATTAGTCTTGAGGGCGCGGTACAAGAAATATGACCTGATAAAACATGACCTCCAACTTCATCTCCAAACTTTAATGATCGTTCAAGGTTTACACGTGAGTTTTCAGACACTGTATTCAAGTTGGTGACTCTCAAAGTCTCAGGAATAACATCAAAAGCAACAGTATTTTCAGTAAACTCCACCACAGTAAGACATACACCATTAACAGAAATACTCGCTCCAATAGACAACTTCTCCAGAAACGTCTCTGAACAATCTATAGTTAGGCAAATTCCTGAGTCTGTTTCCTGCTTTTTAGAAACAACTCCTATTTCTTGTACTATTCCTGTAAACATTAAAGACCTGTAAGATAATTTTTTATTATATTTGCTTCTTCTTTTCTGTTGGATAAATTGAAAAAATCTATCAACTGAGAAATTCTTGCAATCGACATCACTTCAACATTGGAGTCATGAATAATTTTATCTCTGGCTAAAACACCTTCTAAAACTTCCTCTCTATCTAAGGCAACTAGACTACCTACTACCTGACCACCATAATTATTTATAGTTGATATAGACTGTTTAAGGGCTGTTCCTGCAGTAAGGACATCATCAATTACAAGTACTCTTTTATCTTTCAACTCTCCTACGATAGATCCTCCCTCTCCATGCGATTTCTCTTCTTTTCTATCAAATGCAAATGGAATTGATACTGAATACTTAAGACTAAAGATGGCTGAAATAGCTGCAGCCAATGGTATGCCTTTGTATGCCGGTCCAAAAATAACGTCAAATTCTATTTTATTATCCTGAATGACTTCTGCATATAACTCTGCAAGTTTTCCGATATGACCCTCATTAAAAAATGAACCAATATTAAAAAAATAAGGACTCCTTCTACCAGATTTTAAGGTGAAATCACCAAGTAATAATGAATTAGACTGTAGAGCTAACTCAAAGAAAATGTCCTCTTTTTTTTGCATAAATTATAAAAACTTAAATATTTTAAATATATTTCACCTACAATAAACTTTTTTTAATCATGGGCAAATTATTTGTAATATCTGCACCGTCTGGCACAGGCAAGACATCCCTAATTAATGCTACTTTAGAAGACGAGAATGCAAAAAAAACCAAACTTGGTATTTCATGCACGACACGAGAAAAGAGGGCTGAGGAAAAAGATCACGTATCATATTTCTTCATTTCTAAAGAAGAATTTGAAGATAAGATTAAGAATGACGATTTTTTAGAATACGCAGAAGTTTTTGGTAATTTTTATGGCACACCGAGAGAATGGGTTCTAAATTCTCTGTCTAACAAAGAAAATGTGATCTTGGAACTTGATATCCAGGGGGCATTGCAAGTGAAAGAAGCTTTTCCCGATACCAGAACAATTTTTATTATCCCTCCATCTTATGATGATTTATCTTCCAGACTAAGTAAACGAGCTCAAGATTCTCAAGAGGAAATAAAAAAAAGACTGAAAGAAGCAAAAAAAGAAGTTGAGATAGGAAAGAAATTTGATCAAATCATTGTTAATGATAATTTCTCTCTAGCACTAGAAGATTTAAAAAAATTTATTTTCACTGAAGAAGGCTTAACAGAAGAAAGAGGTAGAGTGGTTGATAAGTCTTTAAATCTATTGCTGGATTGAACAAAGAGTTTGCTTTAGAATGCTGACCCTCACAACCAATTGATAAGAAAATGGCTAGAATTACTGTAGAAGAATGTTTAGAAAAGGTATCAACAAGATATGAGTTGATAATATTGGCTGCTAAAAGAGCTAGACAGCTTGCTACTGGTGGCAGGCGCCCTACTTTGGATTGGGAAGATGATAAACCTACCGTAATGGCTTTGAGAGAAATTGAAGCTGGAACAGTATCTGTTGAAAACATTAATGATCTGAAAGTTGATATCGCTGATCTAGAACAGGAATTCTCTGACGAACTTTCTGCTGAAGACTTACCGCAGTCTTAAAAAATCTAAAAAAAATAGCAATAACATTAGAAAACAGAGATACTTAATCTTTGTTGTCTTATTTTTGTTATGGAATCTATTGGAGTCTTATCTAAAAAGCTTTCGGATTATCTAGATCCGAAGAAAGTTAAGCAAGTTAACAGAGCTTATCAATTTGCTTGCGAAGCTCATTCTGGCCAATTCAGATCGAGCGGTGATCCTTATGTCACACATCCTATTGCTGTAGCAACAATACTTAGCTCTTTTAGAATGGACGAAGATAGCCTCTCAGCGGCTATGTTACATGATGTTATTGAAGACACAGGCATTCCAAAAAGTGTAATAGAAGAAAAATTTAATAAAGATGTGGCGGATCTTGTTGATGGTGTAAGCAAGCTCGATAAACTATCTATATCGAGTCGAACTGCCGGAGAAGCAGAAAATCTACAGAAAATGGTTCTTGCTATGTCTCGAGATATAAGAGTAATTGTGGTCAAGCTTGCTGATAGATTGCACAATATGAGGACTCTTCTTTACTTAAGCAGAGAAAAGCAAGTAAAGATAGCAAAAGAAACGTTAGAAATTTATGCACCAATTGCTCATAGAATAGGTATGAATAATGTCTATCGTGAATTAGAAGATTTAGCCTTTAAAGTAATCTACCCTACCCGTTTTGAGAGACTAACTGCTGCGGTTAAAAAAAATCGAGGAGGTCAGAAAAAAACTCTAGATAAGATTCAAAAAGAACTCAGTAAAAAACTTCTAGATCAAGGAATCCCTGCCTTAGTCGAAGGAAGAGAGAAGCACATTTATAGTATTTACAGAAAGATGAAACAAAGACAGAGATCTTTTGAAGAAATAATGGACGTATATGCAATAAAAATAATAGTAGATACACCTGAAAACTGTTACAGGACTTTGGGTCATATTCATAATCTTTATAAGCCTGTGGAAGGGAGATTTAAAGACTATATAGCAATTCCTAAATCAAATGGATATCAGTCACTACATACAGGTGTTGTTGGGCTAAGGGGCTTTCCTGTAGAGGTTCAAGTTAAAACCCAAGAAATGAATGATATGGCAGAAAATGGTATTGCTTCTCATTGGCTTTATAAGTCTGGCAATCAATCTGATACTAGTCCTCAGATTAGAGCAAGAAAGTGGGTTGCTGGATTGATGGAAATGAGAGAAAACTATGAATCTACAGAAGAATTCATCGAATCAGTAAAAACTGATATTTTTCCAGATGAAATATATGTTTTCACGCCACGCGGACAAGTTATTGAAATGTCAGGAGGGTCCACTGCCATAGATTTTGCTTATGCTGTTCATACCGATATTGGTCACCATTGTGCAGCCTGCAGAATTAACAGAAGACTTGCGCCTTTAAGTGTACCTTTAGAAAGTGGACAAACTGTTGAGATATTAACTGAAAAAGTACCTCAAACATCACCAGCTTGGCTAAATTTTGCTGTTACACCTAGAGCAAGAAATAGTATTCGTCATTATCTAAGCAACTTAAAAACATCTGAGGCTAGGAAATTTGGTAAGAAATTGCTAGATCAATCTCTTGGCAATATGAATATAAAACTTAGAGATATAGATAAGGATGAGCTTAGGGGAGTGCTAAATAATATTGGAGTCAGAAGTTTAAATAGACTGCTTGAAGAAATTGGACTCGGCCTAAGGGTAGGAAATATAGTTGCACAACAATTTATCGGTTTCTTGAAAGAAACAGACAATATAGAATCAAAAAATATTGTCCCACTTGAAATAACAGGCTCTGAAGGACTCATTGTTAACTATGCTCCTTGTTGCAAACCTATCCCGGGTGATTCTGTGATTGGTCATTTCACAGCTGAACGTGGGCTGGTTGTTCATCAGGAGAGATGTAAAAATATCCTCTC
Source organism: uncultured Gammaproteobacteria bacterium (assembly GCA_913031395.1). Lineage (GTDB taxonomy): Bacteria > Pseudomonadota > Gammaproteobacteria > Magnimaribacterales > Magnimaribacteraceae > Magnimaribacter. The sequence continues at coordinate 20,469 of CAJWDT010000009.1, read as the reverse complement.
TGTAAGAGAAGATCCTCAGCAATGTTTTCCTGTAAATTGGGGGGAACCGTCGGGCAGAACTTTCACTGCGCAGATTAAGGTTGTAGCAAAAGACGAACCTGGACTTCTGGCTAATCTAGCTTCAGTAATTACAGGTCAAGAGACTAACATCAGTTCCATCCAAACAACAGAAATTAGTACTGGGATGCATGAGTTTGTTTTACACCTTGAAGTATCTGATAGACTACATTTATCTAAAATTCTAAGAAAAATAAGAACCCTTAAAAGTATCGACTCAGTTACTAGAATACATGATCAAGAAATGAGACAAGCAATAGCTATGCATTAATTATGAAAAAAAAGATCAGTACTGATAAAGCTCCGGCAGCCATTGGACCATACTCACAAGGCATTGAGACTCAAGATTTAATATTCTTGTCCGGACAAATACCTCTAGATCCAGAAACAATGAAGCTGGTTGATGGGGATGAAAACCAAATCCGACAAGTTTTTAAAAATGTAAATGCACTTTGCGAAGAAGCTGGACTTAGTTTAGATCACATTGTTAAGTTGAATGTCTCTCTTCAAGATTTATCTCTCTTTAATTCAGTCAATGAAATAATGAAAGAGCTTTTTACCGAGCCCTTCCCTGCAAGAGCTGCCTTGCAAGTTGCAAGACTCCCTTTGGACTCTTCAATAGAAGTAGAAGCAATTTTATCTAAATCAAAATAGAAATTTATGACTGAAGAATCAAAAGATCTTCACTCAATTCAGAACCTAAAAGGTGTGGGGCCCAAAGGAGCGTCTTCACTCAATAACTTAGGAATCTTTACAATCCCAGATGCAGCCTTTCATCTTCCATTTCGTTATGAAGACCGAAGCTTTATAACACCAATAAGCGAAGCTAACTATCAGAATACTGTACTCATTGAAGGTGAGATTATGAAATCTACAGTAGTTTTTAGGGGAAGAAGAATGCTTTTTTCAGAAATCTATGACGGTACAGGTAAATTAACAATGAGAATGTTTAATTTTGCAATGGCCCAGCATAAAGCGCTCGAAGAGGGAAAAATGATTAGATGTTTTGGCGCCATTACACCGGGACCAAATGGCAAACAAATGATTCATCCTCAGTATCAAGTATTTGAAAAAAATGAAGCAATTGAAATAGAAAAAAATCTAACTCCTATTTACCCCACAACCTCTGGTTTACAACAAAATAAGTTAAAAAAGATAATTGAGAGTTCCTTAGAATTCTGCGAAAAAAATAATCTCTTGCAAGAAGAGTCCAAAAATCAAAATTATTCTGAATTTGGAAATCTTCTTAAAACATTACAATTTCTCCATAAACCTCCGGTGGAAACAAATCTAACTGATTTAATAGAAGGAAGACATCCTGCTCAAAAAAATCTTATCAAAGAAGAACTGATAGCTCACATGTTATGTGCTGGTATTTTAAAGAACGAGCTTGAAGGACGGACTGGACCGTTAATGACTGATGAATCAATACATGAAAAAGATTTTCTTAACTCGCTGCCTTTCAATTTAACGGGTGCACAGTTGAGAGTTTGGGAAGAGATTAAAGATGATTTAGTAGCCAAGACTCCAATGAGAAGATTGCTTCAAGGGGATGTAGGGTCAGGTAAAACTCTTGTGGGTGCTTTAGCAGCCCTTCATGCAAAATCAAATGGTTGGCAAACAGCATTTCTGTGTCCTACAGAAATTCTTGCAGAGCAGCACTTTAGTTCATTTAAGGGTTGGTTCCAGAGTATGGGTGTTCATGCTCAGTTACTGACAGGCTCTACAAAAGCAAAAGACAGAAAAACACTTATTAAAGATCTTGCTGAAGGAAAAATAGATATCCTTATCGGAACACATGCAATCTTTCAACTAGGAGTAGAGTTTAAAAATTTAGGCTTAACAGTAATAGATGAACAGCATAGATTTGGGGTGCATCAAAGATTCTCGATGTTAGAGAAAGGAGGCTTAGAAAATCAGAGTCCGCATCAATTAATTATGACTGCAACTCCAATACCCAGGACACTTGCAATGACTGTTTATGGTTCATTAGAAACTTCAGTTATCGATGAGTTACCTCCAGGAAGAAATCCGGTCAAAACATCTTCTAGACCTGATTCTTTCCGAGAAAAGGTTATCAAACGAGTAGAGGAAGTTTGCCTAACTGGCCAAAGAGCATATTGGGTTTGTACTTTAATTGAAGACTCTGACGAACTAGAAGCTCAATCCGCTGAAGAGCTTTATAAGGAGATCTCAACTTCCCTTCCAAGGCTTAAAGTAGGCCTAGTTCATGGTAGATTAAAAAAAGAAAAAAAGGATACTGTGATTGATCAGTTTCGGAAGGGTGATTTACAACTTTTAGTTTGCACAACAGTTATTGAAGTAGGTGTTGATGTTCCAGAGGCAACTTTAATGATTATTGAGAATCCAGAAAGATTGGGCTTATCTCAACTACATCAATTGCGTGGAAGAGTAGGAAGGAAAGCCAATACCGACTCTAATTGCCTCTTACTTTACAAAGAACCCTTGTCACTTCTTGCAGAAGAAAGGATAAAAACTATGGAAGCTACTAATGATGGATTTCAAATTGCTGAAAAAGATCTAGAACTTCGGGGAGCTGGAGATATTTATGGCATCAGACAGTCGGGTCTTATGGATTTAAAGATAGCCAATCCTATAAGAGACTCAGAATTACTTGAAGATGCTCAAAAAGATGCTTTAGAGATGGGTAAAAATGAAATTGAATTTGCTAAGGTTATAGTAGATAGGTGGATTGGGAATAGGATTGATTACTCAGATTCTTAGAATTTAGGCTCTAGTAGATAAAATTTTCTAGAAGGTGCTGGATAACCTTCTATTGTTAAAGATTGGTTGTCTTGATCAAGAGCAGACTCAAATGACTTAAATGGCATCCACTTAGTTTTCCTTTGTTCAAGATGGCTTGTCGGAACAGTGTCAGACTCTGAAACTAGGTCTAATTTCAGATCTTCGAACATTGATTTACAACCCAAATCAGTATGAACAAAATGAACATTTGGCATAGAGGCGTATCTATCGACAGGCTCTAGTGCTATTCCATAAGAATCAGGTGCGATAATTGTCTCAATAATCATCTGGCCATCTGACTTAAGGAAATCTTTTAGGTTCTGTAAATGTTCTTGAGGGTTTCTCTGATGATACAAAAGACCCATACTAAAAACACAATCGAATTCAGTTTGCTTTATGCCTGAAGACTCCAGCCTCTCAGGAATCATTCTTACTTTTTTTGAGTCTACGAGCTTGTTTATCGCGGTGAATTGAGAAACATGCACAAGATTTGGTTCTAAGCAAAGAACTTGCTTTGCTCCCATTCCTAACATTCTAAAAGCGTAATAGCCATTTCCTGACCCTACATCAAGAATAGATTTATTTTTTAAATTAACTTTCAAGGCTTGTAATCGTTTCCACTTCAAATCTGAGTTCCACTCGCTGTCAATTAATAAATCATTAATGCGAAAAGGTCCCTTTCGCCAGGGAAGAAATTCAAGAAATATTGATTCAATTTCTTCTATATCAATTGTGGAGAGATCAACCCTCACTTCGTCTTTAAGATTTACTATCTCTGCTTGAGTATTTAGTTGATTTAATAGATCGAGCCATCGCTCTACCCTTTTGTCTTTCTTATCTCCAAAAGGTTTAGATAAATAATCAATAGATAATTCTTCTATCTCTTTAGAAATAAACATTTTATTTAATAAATTTAAATGTTCTAAAGTTAAGGTTTGAAAGGATTTTTTCAGATCTAGTAAAACCACAATTAATTGCTCTTTCGAGATGATCATTTTCCGTTTCCGTTATCAAGACTCCTTCTAGTGAGTCTCTCTTTCCCGCAATTTCCATCTCAGAATATCCATTCAAAGCCTTAAATGAATGATGTGTTTTGTATATGCGATTTGTTTCAAATCGATTAGTAAAGTGGACTTTCTCAGATAAAATTAATATACCTCCAGGAATTAAAGAGTGGTAAATCTTTTTAATAAGTTCGTCCCTTTGTCCAAGATCCAAAAACTGAATTACATAATTAATGACTACAACTGAAGCATTTTCAAGCTTACTTTGCATGATATCTTCTGACCTAAATTGTATAAATTTTGAATCTATTTGGGATTTAAACCTTCTCATGCATTCATCGATCATTGCTTCAGAATTATCAATAGCTATGACTTTGGGAGAGCTGGCACCATCGAGTATAGAAGCGCTTGATGCACCAAGAGAACAGCCAATATCGTAACAATTTGTATTAATTTGATAGTATTTTTTGCTCAGATATCTAATGATATTCAAACTCGTCTTATAACCTGGAACAGACCTATCAATCATATCCTCAAAAACTTCTGCAACTTCTTGATTGAAAGTAAATGGTAAACCACTTAAATTACCGGCTTCATAGATATTATCCTGCTTCCCCATATAGTCATTGTAAAATCTAAATATAAAATATGCCTAATTACTTACTAAAATCTCCAGAAACTAATCAAGAATGGGAAGCCTACCTATTATTTCGTTGGGAGGTTCTCAGAAAGCCTTTAGGCATGTCTAAAGAGTCTTTAGCAGATTCTATTGAAGACGAAAGTTTTCACTTAATGGGAGTTGATGACCAAAATAAAGTCATAGCCTCCGGAAGGGTCCATTTCAATTCAAGTGTAGAAGCGCAAATACGCTATATGGCAGTTGATGATAATTTCAAAAGAAAAGGAATAGGCTCAGAAATTGTATTTCAATTAGAGAATTATGCTTCTTCAAAAGGAGCAGAATTTATTATTCTCAATGCTAGAGAAAAGGCGATAATTTTCTATAAAAACCTTGGCTATGAAGAGTTAGGCCCGTATAAATCTGATACGGGCATACCTCATAAGACTATGAGAAAGTCTTTAAATACTAAAGAAGTGGTGCAATAACTAAACTAACAATAGCCATTACGTTGATCAAGATATTCATTGAAGGGCCTGAAGTGTCCTTGAACGGATCTCCCACAGTATCTCCAACTACAGCGGCAGCATGAGTTTCTGTTCCCTTTCCACCTAAGTTACCTTTCTCAATATATTTTTTAGCGTTATCCCAAGCTCCACCAGCATTTGCCATAAAGAGTGCCATTAGCACGCAGACTAAAAGACCTCCGGCTAGCATGCCTCCAAGGGCTTCAGCACCTATCCCTAGTCCCACTAATGGGGGAGCAGAAACAGCAATGATTCCAGGAAGTAACATTTTTTTAAGTGCTGCAGCTGTTGCGATATCAACACATTTTTCAGTGTCTGGCTCAGCAGTACCTTCTAATAATCCAGGGATTTCTTTGAACTGCCTTCTGATTTCATTAATCATTTCAAAAGCAGCATCGCCAACGGCTGTCATAGTTATTGAAGCTATTAGGAATGGTATGGCTCCTCCAATAAAGACTCCGATCAAAACAACCGGATCAGATAAAAGAAGTTCTAAAGGCTCAACCCTATTAGCGGAAACAGTAGAAACAAAAGCTGAGATGATCGCAAGTGCAGCCAACGCAGCTGCTCCTATTGCAAAACCTTTACCTATAGCTGCAGTAGTATTGCCTTGTTCATCAAGCTCATCAGTAATAACTCTAGTTTCAGGGGGCATACCTGCCATTTCTGCTATACCGCCAGCATTGTCAGCTACAGGGCCATAAGCATCAATTGCCATGGTAATACCTACAGTTGATAACATCCCAACTGCTGCTATACCAACTCCATACAGGCCTGTAAGTTCAGTTGATAAATAAATAATCACAATAATACAAGCAACAGGTAGCACAACTGATTGCATGCCCACAGAGAGACCTGTAATCATTACAGTTGCTGAGCCAGTTTGGCCAGATTCCGCAATTTTAACTACAGGAGTTGAGCCTGTGTAATATTCAGTAATTAAGCCTATAGCTATACCACCAACAGAGCCGCATACAACGGCAAGCCATACATCTAAACCATTAGCTCCAACCAAAGCATTTGTTAAGAAATAAGCAGCGATAACAAAAATCAAAGGTGCACCCATTGTTCCCCATCTCATAGCATTTGCAGGTGAAGACTTGGAGAATAATCTAACAATTATAATTCCTAAAATTGAAGCAATTAAGCCTATAGAAGCTAGGGCAAGCGGAAGAAACATCATGCCATCTTTTTGTGCTTGAGAAAATTCAGATGTAATAAGGTAAGTTGATGCAATCGCAATACAAGCTACCATTGATCCACAATATGATTCAAAAATATCTGAACCCATTCCGGCTATATCCCCAACATTGTCCCCAACATTGTCAGCTATTACTCCAGGATTTCTGGGATCATCTTCAGGTATCCCGGCTTCAAGTTTACCAACTAAATCAGCTCCTACATCTGCACTTTTAGTATAGATACCTCCACCTACTCTTGAGAAAAGAGCAACGATAGAAGCACCCATTGCAAAGCCTTCAATAGAATGAGCGTCTCCGCTGAGAATATAGAACATACTACCTAAACCAATCAAACCTAGAGATGCAACACAAAGACCCATTATAGATCCGCCATAAAATGCAACAGATAATGCTGATTCTGCACCTGATTGTTGTGCTGCAGTTGCAGTTCTAACATTGGCTTTTGTTGCTGAATACATTCCTATCCAACCTGCTATAGAGGAGGACAGTGCACCGGCCAGTACCGCGATTGCTGTTGCTTCGCCAAGAGAAAACCAAACTAAAACTATGACTACAAGAGCGAAAATACTGAGATATGTATACTCAGTTTTCATAAAGGTCATTGCACCTAGATGAATTTGATCACCTATTTTTTTTACTTTTTCATCGCCTTCTGGAAATCTTGTGACAACTATGTAAATACCTAAAGCAACTAATAAACCCAATACGCCTAATAGTGGCGGTATTGCAAGATAACTTTCTAACATTTTTTCTCCTCAAAAATACTGGAATTACTTATATAAGCGCGAAATTCTAACGGAATAGACGTTTAATTAAAATATTAATTTTTTGAATCAAAAGTCTCTAAATCAAATTCATCTTCAGATTTTGCCACAACACAAGAAACCATAGCGTCACCACACACGTTTACTGCAGTTCTTGTCATATCAAGAAGCCTGTCAACGCCTATAATTAAAGCTATTCCTTCTACGGGAAGGCCTACTTGCTCTAGGACCATAGCTAGCATAATTAACCCAACACCAGGGACTCCCGCTGTTCCGATTGAAGCTAGTGTAGCGGTGAGTATGACCATTAAATAGTCAACCATAGAAAGGTCTATATTATAAGCTTGAGATATAAATACAGTGGCTATACCTTGCATAATTGCAGTTCCATCCATATTTATCGTAGCCCCCAAAGGAACAGTAAAAGAACCAACAGATGAATTGACACCGAGTTTATTTTTAACTGTATCTAGTGTTATCGGCATTGTTGCACTGCTTGATGAAGTACTGAAAGCAAAGACAGCTAAAGACCTTACTTTCATGAAAAACTTAAAAGGGCTTAGCTGAGTTAAAAGATATAGAAGGCTGCCGTAAGTGATAAACGCATGAAAAATTAAAACAAAAATAAGCAGAAAGAAGTATTTGGCCAAATCTCCTATCATGCCAAAGCCTTGAACTGCAAAAAGAGAAAAAAGCAGGGCAAATATGCCATAAGGAGCAAGCTCAATTAGCATTCTGACAAGACTCAATATTACATTATTGATAACTTCAAAAGAATTCTTTAGAGAGTCTCCTGCTGTACCTAAGCTTTTTAGCGCAATTCCAAAAAGAAGAGAAAATACAATGATTTGGAGCATATTACCCTCTGCCATAGCGGCAATAGGATTTGTTGGAAATATATTGATCAGAACCTCTTTTAAAGAAGGTGCTGCTGTTGATTCAAAAGCCGTAGGCAAGGCTAGATCTATTCCGATGCCCGGCTGAAAAAATAAAGCAAAAGAAAGAGCTATCGAAATGGCTATTGCAGTGGTCAATAGATATAAAGATAAAGTCTTTACACTTATTGATCCTATCCTTGAAGTTGAAGATATAGAAACAACTCCACAAACAAGGGAGAAAAAAACTAATGGGACAATGACAAGTCTTAATGAGGCAATAAATATCTGCCCTACTACATCTAACAGGCCTTCGGTAAAAAAGGTAATTAGAATTAATTGACCAATTTCTCCTAGATAACCAGAATCATTTATAAACTTGAGAAATATTCCTCCTGTCATGGCTAAAACCATAGCCATAATAATTCTAGAAGTAAGGCTCATAATTTAATCTATCTCTACCATTTCAAAATCTTCCTTACCAACACCACAGTCTGGACAAATCCAGTCCTCGGGAACATCTTCCCACTTAGTACCTGGTTCAATACCATCATCAGGCCAACCCTCTTCTTCATCATAGATAAGCCCACAAACAATACACTCCCACTTTTTCAATGCATACTCCTTATTCAAAAAAATATATTCTAACTCAACTTTATTCTGAACTTAGACTAAAGTATCACTCTTCCCACTAAGTAATAATTAACAATGTTAAAAAGAAGCAAATTTTTTAGTTTATTTCAGCTCATGAGAGCAGATAAACCAATAGGAACTGCCTTATTACTATGGCCAACATTATCCTCTTTTTTTATATTAACAAATGGCAATCCTGATCCGTTTCTAATGTTCCTATTTATTTTAGGCACTTTTTTAATGCGTTCAGCAGGTTGTGTAATAAATGATTACTTCGATAAAGACTTTGATGTCTCTGTTACGAGAACAAAAAATAGACCCTTAGTTACCGGAGCAGTAAGTAAAAGAGAGGCATTAATATTATTTTTCGTTTTGATAACGATTTCAGCGACTCTATTATTTTGGATGAATTTACTTACCTTCTATATGTCACTTGTGGGATTAGTGCTTGCTACTATTTATCCACTTAGCAAAAGGTTTTTTTCAATACCTCAGGTATTCTTAGGGTTAGCATTTTCTTGGGGCATTATTATGGTCTCTTCTGCAGAGATAAATGAGGTAACAGGAATTGCCCTATTGCTATTTACCTCGTGTTTTTTTTGGATTTTGGCCTACGATACAGCTTACGCACTTTGCGATAAAGCAGATGATCTTGGCATAGGAATAAACTCTTCTGCCATTATTTTTGGAGATAAGGTTATATTCTTTTTTTATTCATTCCACCTTATTTCTTTGCTGATCCTTCTTGCAGTTGCCTATCAGTTAAATTTTCATATTAGTTTTTATCTATTTGCTTCCATCGGCCTATTCTTAGCCACCTATCAAGTTTTTCTGATTAAGGAAGAAGACACAGAAAAATGCCTTAAGGCCTTTAAAAATAATAATTGGTTAGGATTAGCTATTTTAATTGGCTCCATAACAGGAGTTTCTTTGTGAAGGTAGAGTTCTTAAATTCTATAGAAGATATTTCTAAAGAAGATTGGGATGGTACATTTAATAATGCTTACCCATTCTTGAAATATGAATTTTTAAAATGTCTAGAAATTACAAAATGCGTTTCTTCAGATCAAGGTTGGCAGCCTTTACACGCAATAGTCACTGAAAAAGAAAAAGTTATTGCGGTAATGCCCTTATACATAAAAACAGATTCTCAAGGAGAATTTATATTTGATTGGTCTTGGGCAGACGCATATTACCGAAACGGACTTGAATATTATCCTAAGCTAGTTAGTTCCATTCCATTTACTCCTGCAACAGGACCAAGAATATTATTTTCCAATAACAGCAAGAAAGAAGTCATAGTAAATAAAATTAGCGAATCGCTTAAAAAACTCTCGGAAGATCAAAAGTTCTCTAGTGTTCATATTTTACTTGCAGAGAAAGAGGAAATTAATCAGTTTTCACAGGAAGACTTTAGCTTAAGAACCAGTTATTCATTTCACTGGTTCAATAATAATTACAGAAATTTTGATATGTTCTTAGAAGATATGACTTCAAGGCAAAGAAAGAATATAAAAAAAGAACGAGGTAAAATATTACAACAAGACGTTACCTTATCTAGAATAAAAGGCAGCGAAATAACAGTTGAAATGATGGAAATATTCTATCAATTTTATCAAGTTACATACCTAAAGAGAGGAATGAGAGGATATTTAAATTTTGATTTTTTCAAAACAATTATTCAAGTCATCCCTGAGTCAATCATGCTGGTGCTAGCAGAAAATAAAAATGGAAATTTTGTAGCTGGAGCTTTAAATTTTTATGATGATAAAAAGCTATATGGACGCTATTGGGGTTGTTTAGAAGAATACGACTCTCTTCATTTTGAAACTTGTTATTATCAAGGTATAGAATTTTGTATTGAGAATGGGCTTGAATCGTTTGATCCCGGGGTACAAGGAGAGCATAAAATTAAGAGAGGCTTTTGTCCCATAGAGACTTATTCTGCTCATTGGATCAAGGATATAAGATTCAAAGAAGCTATTGACGACTTCTTAGAAAAAGAAAGGGCTCATATTCTTGAGTACAACCAAGACAGAAAGGTGCTTCTTCCATTCAAAAAAGAAGTAATGTCAGAGTTATATGAAAGAATTTAAAGTTCTCAACAAAGAGACTCTTCAAGAGGGTTATGCTTTTCTTGCAGAAAAAGAACCTCAATTCAAAAAAATTCTAGAAGAAAAGAATTATCAAATTAACCCCTTTAATAAAAAAGAAGGCTTTGAGGGTTTAATTGGCTTGATAGTAGAACAACAACTATCGGTTGCTTCTGCGAATGCAATTTTTGGAAGAGTTAAAGCTCTTGTCAAACCTTTTAAGCCTAAAGTATTCCTTCAAACTGATATAGAAAAGTTTAAAGAGGCCGGATTAAGTAAACAAAAGATTGACTACTGTTGTGGCATTGCTTCTTTGATTGAAAATAAAGAATTAGATCTCAATGGCCTTGCAAAAAAAGAAGATGCCGAAGTGATAAAAGAATTAATTAAAGTTCGAGGCATAGGAGAATGGACAGCACAATGTTACTTGATGGCATGCTTAAAAAGATTAGATGGATGGCCTGCCTCAGATCTGGGATTAATCGTAGCCATTCAGAGGCTAAAGAATCTTGAAGCTAGACCTGATTATTTGACAATAGAGAAAATGTCAGAACCTTGGTCTCCCTATAGAACCGTAGCTGCGTTAATATTGTGGTCTACTTATGATAAAGAATAAGGCGATCAAGCGCAGAAACAGTCAGAGAGGTCTCAACCAACTCCTTCGTCTGTACGAAAGGAACTATCAAAAACTTGTTAATTTCTTCCCAATTGATAAAGCTGAAAGTCAGATCCATTATCTTATTCCTGAAGGTCCTTTGAGTTCTGACATCTACATTTCCTGTAGCAGACTTTCTTCTCACACATCAATTATAGCGATAAAGAAATCTAAATCTTTTTCATTAATTCAAGATACTGAAATTGAGATCTTTATTTATCATGATGCAAAAATGGCTGAAGTAAGAAAATTTAATGGGAAAAAACAATTCTGGCTTAGAAATAAATACCCTAACAAAAGTATGCTCAGTAAAGATGAAAAATTTCAATGGAATTTTTTCTTGGAGGAATTTCTAACCCACACAAAGAAGCATGGTTTAAGTATTCTTAAAAATGCACTTTAATAGTGCATTTGCACCTTTATAGAACTTCAAATAGATAAATCATATTTTTTTGCCCAAAAAATGTTCTTTTTTTGGCTTTTGCGTGATAATATCGTCTCACTTTTAATTATGAATGGAGAAAGTAAATGACAAAATATGAATATATATGGCTAGATGGTTATCAACCAGAAGCCAATTTAAGAAGCAAAGTTAAAGTTACAGACGGGGAACCACCAGCCTGGTCTTTTGATGGATCATCTACTCAACAAGCTGAAGGTGGAAGTTCTGACTGTATATTATTGCCGGTAGAACAATATGAAAACCCAACAAATGAAGGTTCTCTTGTAATGTGCCAAGTTGAAACTGGCGAACATGAAACGCACCCTTCTAATTCTAGAGCTGCTGCTGAAGCTGTGGTGAGTGACGAATGGTGGTTTGGATTTGAACAAGAATATTTCTTAACGGATAAAGATGGGACGATTCTCGGATGGGAAGATGGAACACCTAGCAGACCTCAAGGAGAATACTACTGTGCTGTCGGTGCTAGTAATGTTGTAGGAAGAGAAATTAGTGATGCTCATTTAGATGCATGCTTAGATGCAGGTATAGAGCTTACTGGAACAAATGCAGAAGTAGCTTTAGGACAGTGGGAATATCAATGTTTAGGCAAGGGTATAAAAGCCGGTGATGACCTATGGGTAAGTAGATACTTACTGCATAAGGTGGCTGAAGAATTTGGTGTTTCAGTAAACATTCATCCTAAACCAAAGTCAGGTGATTGGAATGGCTCAGGGATGCATACAAATTTCTCAAATGAGAAAATGAGAACTGCTGGTTCTGAAGAGATGTTTACTTCTATGTGTGAAAAACTTGGAGCAGTTCATAAAGAAGGTATAGCGTTATATGGTTCAGATAATGAAATGAGGCTAACTGGCCTTCATGAAACACAAAGCATTGATCAGTTCTCGTTTGGAGTAAGTGATAGAGGTGCAAGTATTAGAATTCCAATCTACACCGTAGAGCACAACTGGAATGGCTATCTAGAAGATAGAAGACCAGCTTCCAATGCTGATCCCTATAAAATCATAGCTCATATAGTAGGTACTCTAAATTCTTAATAAATTTGTAATTTATCCGGAGATTTAGTCTCCGGATACCTACTGTGAGTAATTTCAATCAAACACTACTCTCTGAGCTCAATACAGGAATTATAATTTTAGATAACTCTCTAAGAATTAAATTCATCAACTCTTCTGCCTTAACAATATTAGATACCACAGAGAAAACTTCGCTTGGTCAAAAAATAGACCAACTTTTTTTTGAAGTCCCTGAAAGTGTAGATGCCTTTATTGAGTCAATAGAGCAAAAGAGAAGTTTCACCAAAACAGATGCTATTTTAAACCTCAAAAGAGGCCATAAAGTCTTGTGTACATACATAGTTCACCCTCTAAGTGATAACGATGAAAACAGCCTTTTAGTAGAAGTGATTAACAAAGAGGCTTCATCTGAATTAATTGAACGTTACAGAATGAAAACGAATCAACAAATTTCTCAAGACTTTGTTAGGCAATTAGCTCATGAGATTAAAAACCCGCTAAGTGGAATTAGAGGATCAGCTCAACTTTTGAGTAATAAATTGAATAATCAAGAACTTCGAGAATACACTGATATAGTAATTAAGCAGACTGATAGACTGACCTCTCTTGTCGATAACATTCTTGGACCTAATAAAAAACCTGATTTTCAATATCAAAATATCCATTACCCAATTGAAAATGTTCTAAGCCTAATCGACAAAGAATCTGGATATAGAAAAATAAAAATCACTAAAGACTTCGATCCAAGTATTCCGGAGTTATATATCGATAGTTACTTGATTGAGAATAGCATTCTAAACTTAACCAAAAATGCCAGAGATGCTTTATTAGAATCGGAAACTTCTTCTCCTGAAATTAATATAGTGACTAGAATTTCCCATGGTGAAATTATAGATGGAGAGAAAAATTCAACAGTTTGTAAAATCTCTGTCATAGACAATGGTCCAGGAATTAAAGAAGAAATCAAAGATTCTATCTTTTTCCCTATGATCACAGGGAAAGAGAAAGGCACGGGATTAGGTCTTTCTATAACTCAAGGAATTATTTCTCAGCACAAAGGGAATATACATTTCAGTAGTAAACCTAGTAGAACGGAATTTTTCATTAATATTCCCATAAATGCTAATAAAGATTTAGACTTAAAGATTGTAAATGGATAAAAATATTTGGGTTGTTGATGATGATGAGTCTATCCGTTGGGTTCTTGAAAAGGGGCTTGGTGATAATGGAATGGATGTACAGACTTTTGATTCTGCTAATAAAGTAATTAAAAAACTAGAAACCGAAAATCCTCAACTCATCCTAACAGATATAAGAATGCCAGGACCAAGCGGGATAGATCTTCTAGATAAAGTTAAAGAGCTTCGTCCAGAGATCCCGGTAATTATTATGACTGCTCATTCCGATCTTGATAGTGCAGTTGAATCATATGAACATGGAGCTTGGGAATATCTCCCTAAACCTTTTGATATAGATGAAGCAGTATCTATGGTTCAAAGAGCCACAGCATCTGAAGATTTTATTAAAGAAGAGACAACCGATACTCAAGCTGAAGTTATCGGTGAAGCCCCTGCTATGCAGGAAGTTTTTAGAGCAATTGGCAAGCTTTCAAACTCTAATTCAACGGTATTACTTATTGGAGAATCCGGAACTGGTAAAGAGTTAGTTGCTAGAGCACTTTTTCAGCATAGTCCAAGGAAAGATAAGCCCTTTATAGCCCTTAACATGGCAGATATTCCGAAAGAATTATTAGAGGCTGAATTATTTGGTCACGAAAAAGGTGCATTCACTGGTGCCGATGAGAGACGTATAGGACGGTTTGAACAGGCAGATGGTGGCACATTATTTCTTGATGAAATAGGAGATATGCAACTTGAAACCCAGACGAGACTATTGAGAGTTCTATCAAATGGTGAATTTTATAGAGTGGGTGGGAGAGAGCCCATTAAAGTAGATGTTCGGATCATTACTGCTACTCATCAAAATATAGAAGACTTAGTAAAAGCTGGCAGTTTTAGGGAAGATCTCTTTCATAGACTAAATGTGATTAAGCTTTCCCTTCCAAAATTAAATGAAAGGAAAGAAGATATTCCTTCACTGGCAAAACATTTCTTTCAGAAATCTTCTGACGAACTACAACAAGAAAAAAAATATCTCTCTGCGGAAGTAGAGGAGTATTTCATGACGCTCTCTTGGCCAGGAAATGTGAGACAGCTTGAAAATACTTGTCGATGGCTAACAGTTATGTCTCCTACGAGAGAAGTTAAATTGGAAGATTTACCTGATGATCTAAAAGTAGAGAACGTAGAAAATCTAAATGACTGGAGTAAAGTCTTACAGTCTTGGTCTGAGAACTATCTTGCAAAAGGTAAAGATAATTTATTAGAAGAAGCGATACCTGAATTTGAAAGAACGATAATAAAAGTTGCCCTAAAGAAGACTATGGGACGAAAGAAAGAAGCGGCAGAATTATTAGGATGGGGACGTAATACTCTTACAAGGAAAATTAAAGAGTTAGGTATAGAGACCTAATTAGTTTTTTGCTAAAGGCATTCCGCTTTGAACCCAATTCACCATACCGCCAGATAAAACGTTTACATTCGTAAAGCCTTGTTTCAATAAATCACCGGCTGCTTTCGATGAGTTTGTTCCAGTTCCGCAAATCAGTATTAGACAATCTTCTTCGGTAGCTTTGAAGAGTGCATCTCCTTTAACCAGATTACTTGGTTGAACGTTTAAGGCCCCCGCAATTGAACCTGCATTGTATTCAGCAGAACTTCTTAAGTCATAAACCAATGGATTGCTTTTATTGATGAGTCTTGTAATCTCTGAGGTATCTAATTTTGTACCCCCTTTTCTTCTTTCGTAGATAATTAGAATTACTATAAGCGACAACAAGACAAGGACTGCTAAAAAATTGTCGCCTACAAACTCTAAGAATTTATTCATATCCGGACAGGATTATATAGATTACTAAGTTAAAATATAAAAAACTTTTAATAATATGACGAAATCAAATTTAGTACTCGTTAGGCACGGCCAAAGCGAATGGAACAAAAAGAACTTGTTTACAGGATGGAAAGATCCAGAGTTAACTGAGCTAGGTATTGAAGAAGCGATTCAAGCAGGTAACCAATTACAGCAAAGTAATATTAAATTTGATGTTATGTTCACATCAGACTTATTTAGAGCTCAGGAGACTGGGCGCCTAATCCTTGAACAAATGAATCAGACTGATATAGCAACAATTAAAGATCAATCCCTTAACGAAAGAAACTACGGTGAATTGGCAGGATTAAATAAGGATGATGCTAGGAAGAAATGGGGAGAAGAACAAGTCCATATCTGGAGAAGATCATTTGATGTCCCACCACCTGGAGGTGAAAGTTTAAAGAATACTGCTGAAAGAGTACTGCCCTACTTTGAATCCAAAATCTTACCCGAGGTAATAAAAGGTAAAAATATTTTAATTGCAGCTCATGGCAACTCATTAAGAGCGCTTGTGATGAAGCTCGAGGACATTAGCCCAGACGAAATAGTTAAATTGGAAATAGCTACTGGTGATCCGCTCATGTATGTGTGTTCGGAAGGCAAAATACAAAGAACTGTCTAAAATCTTATATTAATTCCTGAGGCCCGCATGGCTTCCTTAGCTTCTTTTATAGAGAATTCTGAGAAATGAAAAATACTTGCAGCAAGAACAGCTTCTGCTCCGCCGATCTTAATACCGTCAATTAAATGATCAAGATTACCAACTCCGCCAGAAGCAATTACTGGTATTGATATTCCAGACGAAACCTTGGAAACAAGACTATTATCGAATCCTGCTTTAGTTCCATCCCTATCCATGCTCGTTAGAAGTATTTCTCCAGCACCGTATTCGGTTATTTGCTGAGTCCACTCAAGTACATCTATACCAGTTCGATTTCTTCCACCGTATGTTACGACCTCCCAAGATTCTTCATCAATATTTGATGACTTCGCATCAACAGCAACAACAATACATTGAGAACCAAATTTATCTGCCGCTTCTTTTACAAAATCAGGGTTCTCAACAGCAGAAGTATTTATGCTGACCTTATCTGCTCCAGATCTTAAAAGCTTCTTTATATCCTCAATAGTTCTAACTCCACCACCAACTGTTAAGGGCATGAAAACCTGACTGGCTATACTTTCAACAGTTTTATAGGTAGTGTCTCTGGTTTCATGGCTAGCTGTTATATCTAGCATGGTTATTTCATCAGCACCTTCTTTGTCGTAACGCTTGGCAATCTCTACAGGGTCTCCTGCATCTCTTATATTTAAGAAGTTAACACCTTTTACAACTCTCCCTTTGTCTACATCAAGGCAAGGGATAATTCTTTTAGCTACAGACATGCTTATGTTTCTGAGGCCTTCATAGCTTCTTGATAAGTGAATGAATTTTCATACAAGGCTCTTCCGCAAATGACGCCTGAAATTATTTTTTCTTTAACCAGCTGACTTATATGTTCTAGAGAAGATACTCCACCCGAAGCAATAACAGGTATATCAGTTTGTCTTGCGAGATCAGATGTAGCTGCAATATTTGGACCAATCATCATTCCGTCTTTAGAAATATCTGTAAAAATAATAGCCGCTATAGAATCTCCTTCGAAATCTTTGACTAAATCGGAAGGTGTTACTTCTGATCCCTTTAGCCAACCTTGAGTTTTCACAATTCCATTCAGAGCATCGATACCCAGAACAACTCTTTCAGGATATCGTTTACAAAAATCTTTCAGTAAATCTGGATCTTCTACTGCAGAAGTACCCATGATAACTCGCTCTATACCCTGCTCAAGATAGTTCAGAGCTGTATCGAAGTTTCTGATTCCACCTCCAATTTGTATTCTTTTATCAGGAAATTGTGAGGCTATCTTGAAGACAATTTCATGATTTATAGGTTTTCCTTGAACAGCTCCGTCCAGATCAACGATATGTAATAACTCTGCTCCTTGCGCAAACCATGAGCTGGCAATCGATAAGGGATCTTCTGAAAAAATAGTCTCTTCATGCATCTTACCTTCTCTTAATCTGACACACTTGCCATCTTTAAGATCAATTGCTGGTATAACTAACATTTAAATACTCCAGTCTAAAAAGTTCTTATATAAATCAAGGCCCACAGTCTGACTTTTTTCAGGATGAAATTGAACTGCAAAAATATTATCTTTTGCCAAAGATGAAATAAAATTTTCGCCATGCTCAGTTTCAGTTAAGGCATCCTCTGAAGATAAACAGCAATAGCTATGTACAAAATAGAAAAAAGAAGAATCAGGAATATTTTTAAATAGAAAGTGATCTTTTAAGAATTTCACTTTATTCCATCCCATATGAGGAACTTTAATCTTATCTAAAGATTTTATTTTAGTGACTTTACCATCAAGAATGTTTAGCCCATTCACGCCCTCATTCTCTTCGCTAGACTCTAAAAGCATCTGCATACCCACACAAATGGCTAACGTTGGTTTTTTGCCAATCTCTTCTAGAACTGTTTCTTTAAGATCTTCTGAAAAAGCTGCCATGCAATCTTTTATAGCCCCTACTCCGGGAAAGACTATTTTATCTGATGCTTTTATAACTCCCAGATCGGAAGAAATTATTATTTTTTCGGAATCAGCTACAGTCTCTAACGCTTTGCTTACCGAGTGGAGATTTCCCATCCCATAGTCAATAACAACAACTTGTGTCATTTCTTGCAGACCTACAAAGCTCCCTTCGTCGAGGGAATAATGTCTACCTGCCTAGAGTCTATCTCTAATGCCATTCTCAACGCTCTACCAAATGCTTTGAAAATTGTTTCTATCTGATGGTGAACATTTTCTCCAGAGAGGTTTTCTATATGCAGTGTCAAAAATGCGTGATTACATAAAGACTGAAAGAAGTGTTCGAACATATTTACATCTATTCCTCCAACTTCTTCTTTAACAAAATTTACATTCATATGAAGACCAGGTCTTCCAGAAAAATCTAGAACAACTCTTGAAAGTGCTTCATCCAGAGGAATGTAGGCATGTCCATATCTCCTGATACCTTTCTTGTCCCCAACAGCTTCATTTAAAGCCTCTCCCAAAGATATACCGATATCTTCTATTGTGTGGTGATCATCTATATGCAGATCTCCTTTGGCTTTAATGCTCAGATCTATCATGCCATGTCGGCCAATTTGATCCAGCATATGCTCCAGAAATGGTAATCCTGTATCAAACTCAGTTTGACCTGTTCCGTCTAAATTAAGGTCAATCGTTATTTGAGTTTCCGTAGTATCTCGTTTTTTAGTAACTTTTCTCATATAAAATTCTCAAGGGTCGCGCATTATAGCTAATATGCTCAACTTGTTCATTACTTGTACAATTAACTTAATATCCATGTCTATTTTAAGTTCAAATCTCATACGATGGCATAAGAAATCTGGCCGCAAAGATCTGCCATGGCAAATAGATACTAATCCCTACAAAGTTTGGATATCAGAGGTAATGCTTCAACAGACTCAAGTTCAAACAGTTATTCCTTACTTCCTCAAATTCATGAGTAAATTTCCTAACATAGACTCATTAGCAAATTCTAATGAAAATGAAGTGCTGAGTTACTGGTCAGGACTTGGCTATTATTCAAGAGGAAGGAATTTATTCAAAGCCGCCAAAATCATTCAAAAGGAATTTAGCTCAACTATGCCTAGTTGTCTGGAAGAGCTAGAATCTCTTCCAGGTATTGGGAAATCAACCGCTGGAGCGATACGTTCTTTGGGTTTTAAGCTCAAAGCACCTATTCTAGACGGGAATGCTAAGAGAGTTCTCGTAAGATATTTTAAGATAGAAGATCCTATAGATTTAAACAAAACATCTATTGAGCTCTGGAAAATAGCAGAAAATAATCTTCCTAATAAAGAATGCGATATCTATACACAGGCGATTATGGATGTTGGGTCTTTAATTTGTAAGAGAAGAAATCCTAATTGTCCTGAATGTCCGCTCAAGAGAAAATGCCTCGCAAATAAAGAAAATATTCAAAATACTCTTCCTAATAAATCTCCCAAGAAAGCAAAACCTATAAAAAAACTTTATTGGCTTATCTTACAAAATAAAAATGGTGAGCTTTTACTGGAGAATAGAAAATCAAAAGGAGTTTGGAAAGGGCTCTGGACTTTTATAGGATTTGAGGAATCTAACTCCAGACTGAGATATCAAGAAAAATTACCTAAAGACTACAAAATTTTAGAGGAAGGTATCAAAACTCAACATGTTTTCACTCATTACAAGTTAGATATTGATACAATCTCAATAGAACTTAATAAAGATTTTCAGAACTTAGATAATAATAAGGCATGGTTTAATAGTGATGAATTAACAGGTATAGGTTTACCCGCACCTGTTTCTAAATTTCTTGAAAGAATTAAATAAAATGACACGTATAGTTTTTTGTAAAAAATATAAAGAAGATCTTGAAGGGATGAGTACTGCTCCCTATCCAGGCGAGAAAGGTGAAGAAATATTTAATAATGTATCTAAACAAGCTTGGGAAGAGTGGCTTGATCATCAAAAAATGCTTATCAATGAAGGACAGCTTAATCTGGCAGATAGAGAGTCTAGGAAATGGTTAAACGAACAAATGGACTTATTTCTTTCAGGAAAAGATTATGCACGACCGACAGGATTTAAACCTGTAGATTAAAACTTACTTTTTTAGAATCAATTAATTGTATACAATCGCAACACCTTCATTGCCCAGATAGCTCAGTCGGTAGAGCAAAGGACTGAAAATCCTTGTGTCGGTG
>CAJWDT010000008.1 GCA_913031395.1 uncultured Gammaproteobacteria bacterium | reverse complement strand
AATAAAACAAGACATTTCTGAAGTCCTTTCTGGAATATCTCTTTAAGTTTTAGTCATGAGTAAGTGCAACTAATCCTAATAGTTTTCCATCCTTCATCTCTTGGAGGGTTTCATTAGCCTTTGAAACGTCTCTAGTCTCAACAGCAACAGGGTCGATCTTCCCTGCTACAACTAATTCCATAAGCTCTTTCATATCTCCTAAACTCCCAACATAAGAGCCCATAAGTCTTTTTTCTGTAAGTGCTTGTAACGGTAGAGGAAGAGTAATTTGTCCTCCAAAAAGACCTACAATAACGTAACTTCCACCCCTTGCTAATAGGTTATAGCCAAAATTTACTGAGGCTTCAGCTCCTACAAAATCGACAATTGATCTAGCACCTCCTTCAGTTAATTCCATTAGTTTCTCTGCAGCTCCATCTTCAGAAGAGTTTATAGTTGCGGATGCGCCTAGTTGTCTTGCCATTCCAAGTTTTTCATCATCTATATCTACAACTATGGGATTTATTCCATAAGCGGCTTGTGCAATTTTTAAAGCTAAAACACCTAAACCACCAGCAGAGACTATGACTAGGGAATTATCTTTCTTATAAGGTCCTGCTTTCTTTAAGGCACTATAAGCAGTTAAACCTCTACAAGCATAACTTCCTGCCAGGCTATCAGGAGTATCTGCAGCATGGAATAAATATTTTTGATCTGGAACTAAGACATGATCTCCGTAACCTCCCGCTACATGAATGCCTAAATTAGAATTATTGGCACAATAGTGAGTCATATCATCATTACAAAGATCACAATCACCGCATCCCATCCAAGGGTAAGCTACATATCTTTCTCCTAGACTTATTCCTTCTACTTCATCACCTATGGCTACTACTTCTCCAAAAATTTCATGACCCATCGTTAATGGCTGTCCTCCAGGTAAAGGCGAAG
Source organism: uncultured Gammaproteobacteria bacterium (assembly GCA_913031395.1). Classification (GTDB taxonomy): domain Bacteria; phylum Pseudomonadota; class Gammaproteobacteria; order Magnimaribacterales; family Magnimaribacteraceae; genus Magnimaribacter. Next base: position 48,818 of record CAJWDT010000008.1, on the reverse strand, counting down.
GTAGCTGAACGCCACCTCCTAATTCGAAGTAACCGTCATGTATATGCACATCAGAGTGACAAACTCCACATGCTACAGTCTTCAAAACTACTTCCCTTCCTGACGGAGTAGGCGTATCCAGCTCTCTTTCTTCTAATGGCTTTCCGTTTTCTATTACTTGAAATGCTTTCATAAGTCTTCTCCAGAATTTGTTTAGTTATGATTAGATTATATCTATAATCACCACAACACAAATAAACTATAAAGGATTTAGATGACTGATTTACAAACTTTTAGAGAAGAAACAAAGAATTGGCTTGAAGCCAATTGCCCTCCGGAAATGAGAAAGCCTGGCGACGTTGCATGGGGAGGAAGAAATGCTCAATACTCTCATCCTGACCAAAAAATTTGGTTGGAAAGAATGGGAGATAAAGGATGGACATGCCCTACTTGGCCTAGTGAGTACGGTGGTGGAGGTCTTAGTAAAGAAGAAAATAAAATTCTTCAAGAAGAAATGGGGGCAATAGGTGCAAGATCACCCCTTGCAAGTTTTGGTATTTGGATGCTTGGACCCGCACTTTTAGAGTTTGCAACTGAAGAACAAAAGAAGGAGCACCTACCTCAGATAGTTAAGGGTGAGATTTGGTGGTGTCAGGGTTACAGCGAACCTGGTTCAGGATCTGATCTTGCCTCTTTGAGTACAAAGGCTGTTGAAGATGGTGATCAGTACATAGTTAATGGACAAAAAGTATGGACTTCTAATGCTGACAAAGCAGATAAGATTTTTTGTCTAGTAAGAACTGGTCCTCAAGAGCCTAAACATGAAGGCATTAGCTTTTTATTGATTGATATGGACCAACCTGGTGTTACTACAAGACCAATAAAGCTTATTAGTGGTAAATCTCCTTTTTGTGAAACATTCTTTGATGATGCTAAAGCTCCTCAAAAAGATTTGGTCGGAGGCTTAAATAAAGGATGGACTGTGGCTAAAAGATTACTAGAGCACGAAAGAACTATGATATCTGCCATGGGACTCACCGGAGGTGGAGATGGTAGCCAAAAAACAAAATCTGGATTAGCCGAAATAGGTAAAAAATATGCTGGAATTGATTCTGATCAAAAAATTTCTGATAAAGCTTTTAGAAAAAAAGTAACACTGCATGATCTAAATTCAAGAGCATTTGGTTTGACTATGCAAAGGGTCGGAGAGGAAACAAAAGTTGGATCTCCTAGTCCTGCAGCCGCTATGGCAAAGTATTATGGAACTGAACATAACAAGCTTAGATACGAACTTATGCTGGAAGCTATGGGCACATCAGCACTAGGCTGGGAAGGTGAAGGATTCTCTATGGAAGAGCTAGCAATCACAAGAGATTGGCTTAGAACCAAAGCAAACTCTATTGAAGGTGGTACTTCTGAAGTTCAACTAAATGTTATATCTAAGAGAGTCTTAGGTTTACCGGATAAATAAAAATGGCATTAATACTTAATGAGGAACAGCAATCCCTCAAAGATATTGCTAGCGAGTTTTTACAAAGTAATGCTCCTGTTACGCATTTTAGAGAAATCAGGGATACTCAAAATGAACTTGGCTATGATGAATCTCTATGGATGGAAATGGTCAATTTGGGATGGTCAGGAATCCTAATACCTGAAGAGTATGGAGGATTTGATTTTGGCATGGTGGGTATGGGTAGTATTCTCGAGGAGGCAGGTAAAACTTTAACACCTTCTCCTTTGTTCTCTACTGGTGTGTTGGGTGCAAGTCTGCTTACGCTTGGTGGCAATGATAGCCAAAAACAAACCTACTTACCTCAAATTGTTGATGGAACCTTAACTACGGCATTGGCTCTAGAAGAGAGTAATAGGCATGCCCCCTACTCTATTGACACTCAAGCAAAGAAAAATGGTGATCAATTTATAATATCTGGGTGTAAGAATTTTGTTATAGATGGTCATAGTTCGAATCTTCTGATAGTAGCTGCAAGAACAGAAGGTTCTGTAAATGACGAATCAGGTATTACGCTTTTCTTAGTTAATTCAGATAGCCAGGGTGTAGAGATCACTAAAACGAGTATGGTCGATTCAAGAAATGCCGCAAATATAAAATTTAGCGATGTTACTGTGTCATCAGACAATATTTTAGGTGAAGAGAACAATGGAGCTTCTCTGCTCGAAGTGGTCCTAGACAGAGCTCAAATTGCTATCTCTGCTGAAATGCTTGGAAATGCGAGTCAGGCTTTTAATTTAACCCTTGAGTATCTAAAAGAAAGAAAGCAGTTCGGAGCCGTTATTGGCACCTTTCAAGCACTTCAGCATAGAGCTGCAGAAATGTATTCAGAGCTTGAGCTTACAAAGTCATCTGTTATAGCGGCTTGTAATGCCGTAGATGAAAACTCTAATGATCTTAGAAGAATGGCAAGCCTTGCTAAGTTTAAATCTGGTGAAACAAATCATCTAATTACCAATGAAGCAGTTCAAATGCATGGTGGTGTAGGAGTTACTGATGAATACGATGTGGGTCTTTTTATGAAAAGAGCCAGAGTGACGGAACAAATATTTGGTAACTCGGAATATCATATTGATCGTTACGCAACATTAAGCGATTATTAAGCTGAATAATATCGATAAGCTTCTAAAGGTTATGTCTCAGCTTAGAGACAAAGAAGAAGGTTGTGAGTGGGATAAAGAGCAAACTTTTAAATCCATAGCTCCTTTTACTATTGAAGAAGCCTATGAAGTTGCCGATGCAATAGACAGATCTAATCACACTGATTTAAAGGATGAATTAGGTGATCTTCTTCTTCAAGTTGTTTTTTTATCTCAGATAGCTTCAGAAGATAACTTATTTGAATTTGATGATGTTGTTGAGACAATTACTCAAAAATTAATCAGAAGACACCCTTATGTATTTTCTAAAAAACGTGATCATTCTTCTAGTGAACAACTAGAACAATGGGAAGACATAAAACAAAAAGAAAGATCTTTTAAGAATCAGATTGGGGTTCTAGATGGTATTGCTAAGAACTTACCTGCATTAATAAGATCTCAAAAAATTCAAAAGAGAGCTGCAAAAGTAGGTTTTAATTGGCCTGATCACAAAGGCATATTTGAAAAAATAAAAGAAGAAACCAATGAATTAGAACAGGCAATTGAATCTGGAAGTAAAGAATCGATGCAAGAAGAAGTTGGTGATTTGCTCATGATACTTACTAATTTAGCTCAAAGCTTGAATGTAGACTCCGAAGAGGCTCTTAGAGGTTCTAATGAAAAGTTCTTAAAGCGATTTAGTTATATTGAAGAGAAACTTATTGAGAGTAAAAGAGAGTTTAAAGATACTGATTTAAGTTTACTTGACGAACTTTGGGATGAATCCAAGAAACTGGGTTAAAATTTTGGAATGAGCGAACTCAAAGGGATAGTAGCCTTTTTTCTAATCGTCTTGAATACCTTATTTTGGTGCGTGTTTCTTTTGTCCATAGCTGTTTTAAAGCTCATTTTACCGATTCAAGGATGGAAGAGGATTTGCACAAAATTTATAATCAATATCGGTGAATGTTGGATTTATTGCAATGGTGTTTGGATAAAAATACTTCACAGACCTGAATGGAAAATTGAAGGATTTGAGTCACTTGATCAATCTAACTGGTACTTATCAGTCGCAAACCATCAGTCATGGGCAGATATTTTCATCTTACAAGGTATAACGAATAGAAAAATACCTATGCTTAAATTTTTTATGAAGCATGTATTGATATGGGTGCCAGTAATAGGATTAGCATGGTGGGCTCTAGACATGCCCTTCTTGAAAAGATATACGAAAGAGGAGTTAGAGAAGAATCCTGAGTTGCGAGGAAAAGATATAAAGGCAATGGAAAAATCCTTTGATAGATTCAGCAGATATCCTGTTTCTATCTTTAGTTTCACCGAAGGGACTCGGTTTACTGAAAAGAAAAAAATTGACCAGCCTTCTAATTACAAAAATTTACTTAACCCTAAATCTGGAGGGATAGGATTAACTCTAACCACAATGCCATATATAAATATGCTCTTAGATTTTACAATTTATTATGAGGGGTCTAAACGATCCTTTTGGGATTTTTTATGTGGAAGAATGTCAGATGTAACTGTTCGGGTGAAACAAATTAAAATACCTGATAACCTCCTTGGAAAGAATTACGAGGAAGACATTGAATTTAGAGAAAGTTTAAAACAATGGACTGAAGATATTTGGCTTGATAAAGATAACTATATTGAGGAATTAAAAAAATGATCGATTTATATTATGCCCCTACTCCCAATGGGTGGAAAATCTCTATCATGCTGGAAGAGTGCGAGATGGAATATAAAGTCATACCTGTTAATCTTGGAAAAGGTGATCAATTTAAACCTGAATTCTTAAAGATAAGCCCTAACAATAGAATGCCCGTCATAGTTGATCATAATAATATAATAAACGGTGAACCTTTAAGTATCTTTGAATCAGGTGCAATCTTAATGTATCTGGCTGAAAAGCAAGGTCAGTTCTTCCCTCAACAATCACCAGAGAGAGAGAAAGTTTTAGAGTGGCTTTTCTGGCAAATTGGAGGTCTTGGACCTATGGCAGGTCAAGTGAGCCATTTTGTTAATTATGCTCCGAACTTTCCAGGAGACCATTCTTATTCCGAGAAAAGGTATAAAAATGAGTATGATCGTTTGCTAGGAGTTATGAATTTGGTCTTAGAAAAAAGAGAATTTCTAGCGGGAGATTATTCTATTGCTGATATGGCTTCTTTTCCTTGGATTACCGCTTATAAAAGGTATGAAGTGGATTTAGATTCATTTACCCATGTCAGAAGATGGTTTGATTCAATCAAATCAAGGCCTGCTGTTAGAAAAGGAATAGAAGTCGGTAAGGAAAGTAGAAACTTTGGTAAAGGAATTACTAAAGAAGGACTCAAGACTATGTTCAGTCAGGACTCTAAAAGTATCGCCGAAATGGCAAAAGATAAAGAGTAATTATCTAAAGAATTTCTTTTATCAGTTGCAACCTATCATTTCCAAAATACATATCCTCTTCACCGATAAAAAAAGTAGGAGAACCAAAACCGCCTCTATCCATAAGTTCTTGTGTATTTTTAACCAACCTATCCTTTGTTGTATCTGTATTAATGAATTCTAAAAAATTATCTGGCGAAATATCAAGACTTGAAACGATAGAGATTAGACAATTATCCTCAGAGATATCTTTCCCTTCAGTCCAATAAGATCGAAATACAGATTCAAGATATAACTCCACTCCTCCATGATCTATAAAATAAAAGGCTCCTCTCATAGCTTTCACGCTATTGATTGGGAATAATTTAGGCCAATTGATAGTAATGCCTCTTAAACGCGACCAATCGTGCATGTCTTTTTGAGAATATTCTAGTTTTTCTTTTATAGGATTTTTTCTACTCTCGTAGACGCTTGGATTTATTGAATTAAATATTCCCCCTACTAGAATTGGCTTCCATTCTATCGAAAAATCTTTCTCTTCTTTTAATTTCATAATTCCACTAAAAGAAAGATAAGTCCACGGACTGCTGCAGTCTAAGAAGTACTCTATTTTTTTCATTATTTCTTTAAATTTAACTCAACTATCAACCAAACAATAACATGCTTTCTAGTTACCTTTATGATTATTGTTTTTTAAAAAAATCAAAATAATAATTTAATGAATCTAATTTTTCTATAAAATGAATTTGCCCATCCTAACGACTAGTATGTATAAAAAATTAGGCTTTATATTCCTATTAACAACTTCTCTTGTAATCTTCTCTTCAGTGTCTGAAGTTAATGAGGACTTTAACTTTAATGAACAACAAGTCTCTTTAGCTTCTGAGATTATTGAAACTCTTGAGATTAACCATCTTATAAAAAAAGACTATGCCTCCATACGTGACAATGCTTTTGAAGTGTTCACTAAGAGACTGGATCCAAATAAAACAATCTTTACAAATGCTGAAGTTACTCATTTTCAACAAAGAGTTAGAGAAAGCGAAGGTATAAATAACGACTTGGGGCTGGCATTTGATTTCTTTAATTTATACTCTGACAGGTATCATGCAAGATATAAAATGCAGGTGAATTTCTTGGGCCAAGCCCAAGAGATCCGTTTCAATACAGATAGAACTTTATTAAGAGATCTGTCTGAGAATAAAAGACAAAACTCTATTGTTGAACTTGAAAAACTATGGATCGATTTAAGCACTAATGATGTTATTCAATTAATGCTTTCTGGTAATGACTTAGAAAAAGCTGCTGATAAAACAATTAAGAGAATGGACAATCAACTTAATTATTTTGCACAAACTAGAAATGAAGATGTTTTCAATATTTTTATCAACTCAATAGCCTCCATTTATGGTCCGCATACCAATTACATGTCTCCAAAAAATTCAGAAGACTTTGATATTAATATGAGTCTTTCTTTGGAGGGCATAGGTGCCCTGCTTTCTTCTGACGGACTCTATACATCTATTTCATCTTTAGTGCCTGGTGGGCCTGCCGAAAAAACTGAAATGCTTAAACCTAAAGATAAAATAGTTGGAGTGGGCCAGGAACAAGAAGGTGAGATTGTTGATGTCATTGGATGGAGAATTGATGATGTTGTAGAACTCATAAGAGGTCCGAAAGGGTCTACCGTAAGACTTGAGGTCATACCCTCAACATCGCTAGATGAAACAGAAACAAAAGAAATAAAGATAGTTAGGAACATAGTCAAATTAGAAGATCAAGCAGCAGAGAAAAAAGTTTTGTCCCTAAAAAGAAATAATAAAGATTACAAAGTAGGCGTAATAGCACTCCCTGCATTCTACTTTGACTTTGATGCCTATCAGAAAAGAGACTATAACTATAAGAGTAGCAGTAAAGATGTTAAAAAATTACTTAAAGAACTTAAAAGAGAAAACATTGATGGTCTTGTAATAGACCTTAGAAACAATGGCGGGGGATCGCTTTACGAAGCGAATGCCTTGGCACATCTCTTTTTAGGAAGAGGCACAACCGTTCAAGTCAAAAGTTCAAATGGCAATATTCAAGGCCTTGGAGAAAGGTGGGGTTATCAATTTTTTGATAAACCTCTAGTAGTACTTGTAAATAAATTTAGTGCTTCCGCATCGGAAATTCTAGCTGGTGCAATCCAAGACTATGATAGAGGACTGATTGTTGGGACTAGTACATTTGGAAAGGGTACGGTCCAGAAGGTTGATCTTCTCTCTTCAGGTCAAATTAAATTTACAGAATCTAAATTTTATCGAGTATCGGGAAGCAGTACACAAAATCTTGGAGTTGAACCAGATGTAAATCTTCCCTCTTTATTTAATATTGATGAAATAGGTGAAAGTAAACTAGATAGAGCTCTTGCTCATGACACAATTCCAGAAACTTCTTTTAAGAATTTTAATAGGGTGAGTTCTTATAAAAACATTTTAAAAGAAAAAAGTTTTACTCGGGTGAATCAATCGCCCTTGTTTAGAAGTGTTGAGCTTAGAAAAAAATGGCAAGATAATAATGAAATTGAATTACTAGACTTGAATCTTGAGTCGAGAACAAAACAAAAAAATAATATCGAAACGTTTTTGTTATCAAATGAGAACTCATTAAGAAATGAGCTTGGCTTGCCAACTTTTCTTACCTACAAAGATTTTATAGAACGTGAAGATGATCCTGAAATCTTAGATATTGATGAAGAGATTCTAGGAGAAGCGGCTAATATATTAATAGATCTCGTAGAACTTAAAAACGAGCCAATTTTGGCTATGAATAATCAAACCGGATAAACATGAAAGTTATCTCATTCAATATCAACAGTATCAGGGCAAGGCCACATCAAGTAGAAGCGATTGTAAAAAAGTATCAACCTGATGCAATAGGTCTTCAAGAGACAAAAGTTCATGATGACGATTTTCCTTATGAAATTCCTGAATCGCTTGGGTATAAAGCCCATATACATGGTCAAAAAGGACACTATGGGGTTGCAATATTAACTAAAGATGAACCGCTGTCTGTTTCAAAGGGGTTTGAAACTGATGATGAAGAAGCTCAAAAAAGGTTCATTTCTGTAACCTTAAAAAAAGGGAAGAAAAAGATACATATTCTTAATGGATACTTTCCGCAAGGTGAAGAGAGAGAACATCCAACTAAGTTTCCATATAAAGTAAAATTTTACAAAGATCTTATGACTCATCTTGAAAAAAATTATGATCCCAAAGATCATCTGATGGTCATGGGAGACTTAAATATCTCTCCTCAGGATATTGACATTGGAATTGGAGAGGAGAATAAAAAAAGGTGGCTTAGGACGGGAAAATGTAGCTTCTTACCTGAAGAAAGAGAAATGCTATCAACTTTAACTGACTGGGGGCTTTTCGATTCTTATAGAACTTTATATCCTGATAAAGATAACGAGTTCAGCTGGTTTGACTATAGAAGCAAGGGATTTGAAGACAAACCTAAAAGAGGATTAAGGATTGACCACATATGGGTTACTCAGAAGCTAAACAAAGTAGTAAAAGACTCTGGAGTTGATTACAAAATAAGAGGCATGGAAAAACCTTCTGATCACGCGCCAATTTGGACTACATTTGATTTATAGTCTTTTCTGAGAAAAGAATCTCTTTAATAAATCTGAAGATTCATCTTTCAAAGGTCCTTGAAAATAATTCACTTTATGATTTATAAAATCAGAGTCCAATAAATTACCATTACTTACTACTGCCCCTGACTTTAAATCCGCAGCAGAAAAAATAAGATTTTCCACTCTTGCATGAATTAATGCGCCACAACACATCGCACAAGGTTCAAGTGTTACATAAAGAGATGTATTGTTTAGCCTGTAATTCTTTAGAAACTTTGCACCATCCCTAATAACATTTATTTCAGCATGTGCACTAGGATCGCAAGTTGATATAGGGCTATTATGAGATTCAGCTATTATCTCTTCTTTATAAACAAGAACTGCACCTACGGGAACTTCTCCAATATCAAAAGCTTTTTGAGCCTGTTTTAATGCTCTGTTCATGAAGAAGAAATCTTTTTTCACACTATATCAACCGCGAATAGCTTTAGGTTTTCAAGTGGTATTATCTCTAAAGCTTTTACATTTGTAGCCCTTGAAACGATTTGTGGTGCTACCCCAGCTTCATAGGCTTCAACCCATCTATTTGCACAAAGACACCATCTATCTCCTTCTTTTAGGCCGGGGAAGTTAAATTCCGGTACAGGATTTATAAGGTCATTTCCTCTATTAAAGCTAAATTCTAAAAATTCATTACTCATTAAGGCACAAACTGTGTGGTTACCTACATCTTGATTTGATGTTTCACAGCACCCTGATCTAAAGAATCCAGTTAGTGGATCATGACTGCAGTCCTCAATTGGTTCATTAAAAATATTTAATTGAGTCTCTTCAATCATCTAAATCTTTTTTCATTTTATACATCGGGACCTTATTTCCTTTTTTACTAATATACTCAATCTTTTCTGTTACTTCATAACCTTTTCTTTCGTAGAGCAATATTCCAGAGACTGTAGCCATCAATTCAAACTTCCTGAAGCCTAATTTTTTAGACTCTCCTTCTACTAATGTCAAAATATAAGTCCCTATTCCTTGTCTGGTATGATTTGGATGAGTGTACATTGCTCTAATTTTGGCTGAATCTTTGCCTGGGATTAATAAATCATTTGATCTATTTGGAGTATGATTGCCTCCAAACAATGTCTTTCTATTGCTATATCCACCCGACCCAACTAATTTAGTATTTTTAAATATTAGAAAATAACTTTCATCCTTAATCAATTGAGTATCTAGGCCCATAGATTCTCTGGCCGCTTCTAGCTGATTAGGCTCTAGCATCCCACCAAGTAAACTTGAGATGGAAATATTCATTAACTTTTTGATATTTGAGCTGTCTTTTAGGAGTGCTTTTCTATGAATTAGCATAAATAAGGTACAAAAATTAAAGGTACATATAATAAATTTAAATATCTTTCATAAGATTTTACACTTTTTTAGTTTGCATATATGCTTTAAGGCCTTTAAAATGCGCATATCGTGCTTTGATCCTATTGCAGCGATGTAAAAAAATGGCTAAAACGGAGAATAATCTTCGTCCCTTTTTCTACTCTCTAATATAAGCTTGAAGCAATTATTAATAAACTTTGGGGTAAACAATATGTTTAAAACAAGAATAAGCGGATTAGCGATTGCTCTTTCACTTGTACTTATACCTTCAATTCCTTCTTTCGTTGCAGCTGCTGACGAAGTTGAAGAAGTTGTGGCCATAGGTACCAGAAGAGAAGCTAGATCTGTTGGTGATTCTCCCGCTCCTGTTGATATTATTAGTGGATCTGATTTCACTAATCAAGGAGCTGCGGACCTTCCTGACATGATCAGAACTCTCGTTCCTTCCTTTAATGTAAATACACAACCTATAAGTGATGCTGCTACTTTAATTAGACCAGCTAACTTAAGAGGTCTTCCGCCCGACAATATGTTGGTTTTGGTAAATGGAAAGAGAAGGCACAGAGGTGCTGTTATATCTTTCTTAGGAAGTGGTATATCTGATGGTGCGCAAGGTCCAGATATCTCAGCTATACCTTCAATTGCTTTAAAGCAAGTTGAAGTATTAAGAGATGGAGCTGCTGCTCAGTATGGATCAGATGCTATTGCCGGTATTATGAACTTTGTCTATAAAGACAATGCTGAAGGTACTCAAATAGAAATCAGAAGCGGTGAATACGCAGATGGCGACGGCGATATGTATAGAATTGCAGCTAATGTTGGTATGCCTTTCACAGCAAATGGTTTTGCAAACGTTTCTATAGAATTACAAGAAAGCGATGCTACTAGCAGAAGTGTTCAAAGGGGCGATGCTCAAGCACTTTATGATGGTGGAAATGCCGCTATTTGGAACTACCCTAATCCAGCACAAACATGGGGATCACCTGATGTTAGTGATGATGTTAAATTGGTAGCAAATATAGGTCTTGAATTAGATGCGAACAAAGAATTTTATCTTTTTGGTAATTATGCAGAAAGAAAAGTCCTTGGTGGTTTCTTCTTTAGGAATCCTACCAACAGAGGTGGAATATTTTCAACTGATGGTGGAACTACTAGGCTAGTTGGAGACGTAGCGCAAGCTACGACTGGTGCAGACAGAACTTGTCCTGTTGTGCCGGTTCCTGCAGCAGGTGCAGGATCAGCTTCTGATTCAGCTCTAGCAGCTATCATAGCTAATCCTAACTGTTTCGTATTCAATCAAGTATTTCCTGGTGGATTTACACCAAGCTTTGGTGGAAGTGTTTCTGACTGGAGTATAGCTTCAGGAATCAGAGGAACTATGGATTCAGGTACTATGTATGATATCAGCGTGAGTGTTGGAGAAAATACAGCTGATTACTACATAGAGAATACATTAAATGGTTCTTTGGGACCTGACTCTCCTACTTCATTTAATCCTGGTAGTTACATCCAACTTGAAAAGAATTTCAACGTTGATTTTGTAACGCCTGTAACTGTTGATGGTTGGGCATCTGACTTAAACGTTGCATACGGTCTTGAATTTAGAGAAGAGCAGTTTACTGTTGTATCTGGAAACAAGGAAAGTTGGGAAATTGGACCATACTTTAACCAAGGATTTGGAATCGGATCTAATGGTTTTGGTGGATTCAATCCTGATATGGCTGGAGTTTGGGATAGAAGTAATGTTGCAGTATATTTAGATCTTGAAGCTGACCTAACAGAAAGATTCTTAATGGGTCTTGCTGGAAGATATGAAGACTTTGATACTTTCGGAACTACAAGTAATTTCAAAATATCTGGTCTATACACAGTTAATGATGATCTGAGCTTAAGATTCACAACTAGTACAGGCTTTAGAGCACCTACTCCTGGACAAGGAAATATATCTAATATTTCTACAGTTTCTGGAACTGATGGTGTGTTGTTTCAAAAAGGAACACTTGCTCCAACGAACCCTGTATCCGTAGCTTACGGTGGTAAAGAACTTCAACCTGAAGAATCTTTTAACGTATCTTATGGTGTTGTTTGGAATGCAACTGACGCCTTATCAATTACTCTAGATGCTTATTCAATTGAATTAGAGGATAGAATTACACAAGGTAGTGATGTATCACTTACTTCGGCCGACATCGCTAGTCTTCTAGCACAAGGTGTGCCTGGAGCTGGTGACTTAACTAACTTTAGATTCTATGTAAATGACTTTGATACAACTACTGAAGGTGTGGACTTAGTTGCTACATACTCAGCTGAAATGTTCAATGGCAATACAGACTTAACTTTTGTCTGGAGTACTGTTGAAACAGAAGTTGATAAAACTAGTGGTCTAGTTGGTGCAGCAAGAATCGGTCAATTAGAAAGTTTATTGCCTGAATCAAGATGGAACCTTACAGCTGTTCACAATACTGGTGACTGGTCATTAATGGCGAGATATAACTGGGTTGATGAGTGGATCTGGTGGGATATATATGCTGATCCTGTTTTCTCTGAAACAGTTGATGATATGTTTACTCTTGATCTAGAAGTAAGAAGAGATTTAGGAGCTTACACACTTACATTAGGAGCACAAAATGTTACTGATGAAGTCCCTGATAATCCTGCATCTACTCTATGTTGTGGTATGAAGTACCCTGAAGGTTCACCTTTAGGATTCAATGGTGCTTTCTACTACTTTAAAGTAGGTTTAGATTTCTAAATTGGATCTGAAAAAAAAGGGTACTTCGGTGCCCTTTTTTTTACCTTGAATAAACAATTGATCCATCAACAATCGTCATCTCAACTTGTGATGACATAATTTCATCCTCTGGAATAGTCATAATATCTTTAGATAGGATAGTTAAATCAGCAAGCTTTCCAACTTCGATAGTACCTTTTATGTCCTCTTCAAATACTGAATAAGCGGCCCATTTGGTAAACATGTAAAGACCTTCTTCTCTCGTAACAGATTGTTCAAGATTCCAATAATCTTGATAATAACCATCCAGATCTTTTCTGCTAACAGCTGCCTTAAATTCAACCCTAAGATCTCCTATCTCAACAGGAGCATCTGATCCTCCAGCTACAAGTACATCCAAATCGATTAAATTTCTCCAAGTATATGCATTATTCAATCTCTCTTCCCCCAGGCGTTTATGGGCAAAGTGTAAGTCCCCAATAGCATGGGAAGGTTGCATAGAAGCAATCACATTCAAATCAGCATACCTTTGTTGATCATTTGGTAATATGTTTTGAGCATGCTCAATTCTCCATCTTGGCTCTTGAATCATTCTATTAGCAGACGAGACAGTATTGAAAGCCTCCTCGTACCAATCTAGAGTGACACTATTAGCCAAGTCTCCAATGGCATGTGTTTGAACCTGTATTCCATTCACTAGGGCCTTTATCAGCTTAGGCATTGTTTTATCTTTTTGAAAAATAAGAAAACCTTTAGTTTCGTAGTCATCATATTTCTTAAAAAATGCAGCACCTCTTGATCCTATTGCTCCATCAGCATAAAGCTTTACACCTCTTGCTGTGAGCATATGATCTTCATCAAAATACGGACCGTTATCAATAAATTTCAAAGCATCCACTCCGTCACTTACATAAAATTGTATCCTTACAGGTAAGCCCTCTTCATCTTTGATTTCCTTTAAGAGTTCATAATCTGATAGTGGCGAGCCGGCATCATGCAATTGCGTCCACCCCATCTGTGCAGTTCTGCTCAGTCCTTTTTTTAAAGCATCCTTTTCTTCTAACCTTGTTTTCTTGGGTATTATGGATTCTACAAGAAGCGATGCTTTATCAATCAAGACTCCATTGGGTTCTCCATTTGAATCTTTATCAATCTTTCCTCCAATTGGGTCCGGAGTATTCTTAGTAATACCAGCAAGCTTAAGTGCAAGGCTGTTTACAATAATGGCATGGCCATCTGCCCTCTCAAGGGCAATGGGTTTATCTTTTGAGATCGCATCTAATTCTTCTATGGTAGGAAATCGAGCTTCAGGCCATTTCTTTTCTATCCACCCTCTTCCTATAACCCAGGAACCTTCTGATACTTTATTTGAATGAATCTTAACTTGTGTAAGCATTCCCTTTAAGCTCTCTGCCCCTTGGAGATTAAGATTGATCTCTCTATATCCAATACCTTTTAAATGAGCATGTGCATCTATAAAGCCCGGATAAACAAAAGAATTCTCAAGATTTAGAATTTCTGTCGTTCCGCATTGATAAGCTAAAGAATCTTTATTAGAACCTACAAATATAAATTTTCCATCAAGTACTGCTAAGGCCTCTACTTTGACTTGTCTTTCATTGGCAGTGTAAATCTCGCTATTAAAAATAACTAAATCTGCTTCTTTACATTCTTGTTCGGTCTCACATGCTGAAAGAAGCATGACAACAATACCTAATGATAAATTTTTATAAATGTTCATTCTAATTTTCCTTTATATATCTGACCAAAAGATAGATTTATTATTCTTCAACTCTTCTAAATCAGTATCTTTAAAGCCCATTTCTTTAAGGACCTCCTTAGTGTGTTCACCTACTTTGGGTGCTCTACTGAATTCAACCTTTTCTTCTTCTTCTATTCTAAAAGGACTATTTATGGTCATTAAGTTTTCAAAAGATTCATGCTCTAAAGGCACTAGTGTTTCTGTTTCTAAAAATTGTTTATCATGTGCATGATCGGTTGTTCTTCCTAAAACACCATAGGTTACACCTGAATCTCTTAGCAAGTTATCAATTACATTTAGATCTCTACTTTTAAATTCCTCTGAAAGTTCGGTTCTTATAGTATCTGCATTTGCAAAAGGGTCATCGAATGAAAAAAGCTCTCTTGTTTCCCAATCAGTCCTGTTCAGAATGCTGATGAGCTTTGGCCACTCTATCCTTGAATTAATCATTCCCAGTGCAAATTCTCTATTATCCTTCGTAGAATAAAAGTCATAAAACGGATGCCTTGGTAATGGTTCAGGTCTTTCAGGAAACTCTATATTCATTAAAGCAGCTTGGATGAAAACACCATTAGCCCATGCCCCATTAGCCATTAATGAGGTTGACACTTCACTACCCTCTCCAGTCCTTTCTCTCTTGTAAAGCGCTGTCATAATTGCTCCATAAAGTGCCATGCCAGTGGGATGGTCTCCCATTCCTGGAGTTGACCAGGCCACCGGGTGACTATTGGAAGGCCTGACAAAATCCATTAGACCACTTCTAGCCCACCAAGCCATTGAATCATATGCTGTTCTATCTGCATCGGGTCCAACTTCCCCATAACCAGTAAGAGAAGCATAAATTAAACTTGGATTATGAGGTCTGATATCTTCTACTGTAATGTTAAGTTTTTTTCTTACCGGAAAAGGCATATTTGTTATAAAGACATCTGCCTCTTTAACAAGATTAATCAAGATTTTATGAGCCTCTTGATCTTTGAGGTTCAATGAAATGCTTTTCTTGTTTCTAGATGTAAGTTCCCAACAATAGTTCTCAGGGCCTTCTGGCATCCTACCATTAGAAATTAAGTTTCTAAGACTATCGCCACTCTCAGGTTCTATCTTAATTACTTCTGCACCATAGTCAGACATAATTGTTGCGGCTGATGGCCCTGCAATAAAACTAGCGGCATCAATTACTTTTAAACCTTTTAAAAGAGGGTCTTTATTTTCTTTTTCCAAAATTTTCTCCAAATTCTTAGAATTTATAATAACTAATTTATAAAATAATTTTTAATTAATCTTATTTGAAGGTATCTTGTAAACTTCTTATTGGGGATAAATATATGCAACAAAGATTCAAAGTTATAGCACTAACAGTGTCAGCAGTTTTTATATGCTATATAGACAGGGTTGTGATTTCTTTGGCTATTATACCTATGAGCGCCGAAGCAGGATGGTCGGAAACACAAAAAGGAATCATTCTTGGCAGTTTCTATATTGGTTACATGGTAACCCAGATTTATGGAGGTCTACTTTCAGATAGGATAGGTGCAAAAATAGTTTTGGGTGTTGGATTGGTTGTTTGGTCTATATTTACCCTCATAACCCCTTGGGCTTTCTTTGGTGGCATGATTTCTTTAATCATCGCAAGAATAGGTATGGGCTTGGGTGAAGGTATAACCTTCCCTGCTTGGCATAGTCTATACGCACGTTGGATTCCTTTTAGCGAGAGAGCTCGATCAGTGGCAATAACAAATAGTGCAATTCCTATAGGTACGATTTTTGGACTAGTCGTAACGCCAATCATAATTTTAAATTTAGGATGGCAATGGGCTTTCTATCTATATGGGGGACTTGGTTTTGTGTGGTATATTTTTTGGCAAAGAATAGTCGAGTCTTCTCCAAAAGAAGATCAAAATATTACTTCTGAAGAATTAAAGTTTATTACAGAGAATGCTCCTGCAAATGATAAAGCTGAAGCCCTTCCTTTTTCTGAATGGAGATCAAATCGCGCTTTATGGGCAATAACCGTTGCTCATTTCTGCAGTAACTATAGTTTATTTGTTTTCTTATCGTGGCTACCCATATTCATAAAAGATGGTCTGGGTGTGCCAATGGCAGCAGTAGGTATTCTGGCTATGCTGCCACACATTGCGTCTTTCATATTTATTAATATTGGTGGTTACTTTGCGGACTACTTAACTAATAAAGGGATTCACCTTCTTACCGTTAGAAAGCTTTGTAATTCAATAGCATTTGGAGGAAGCGGGATATGTTTGTGTATTGTTCCAGAGCTAGAAAGTGTTGCTGGAATTATTGCAATTATGTGTTTAGGAAATGTTTTCGGTGGTTTTAGTGCAGGAGGTTTTATCGTGAATCATGCTGATATTGGCCCCAAACACACAGGAAGATTAATGGGCATTACTAATATGGTTGCTGCACTTCCTGGTCTTGTTGGAGGTGTGTTGACAGGAATAATTCTTGATGCAACAAATTCATGGGATATGGTATTTTATGTAGTAGCTGGTATAACTTTCTTTGGAGGAATCTTTTATTTCCTCTTTGCCAGTACTGATAAACAATTTGATTAAAATAAATATGAATACAGCTGTAAAAAAAGAGTTAAAAGATAATGGGGTCTTGATTTTAACTCTCAATAGACCTGAAGTTCTTAATGCAATGAATAAAGACTTAATCATGGGTCTTTACGAGATCTTCCAAGAAATAGAGAAAGAAAAAGATTCTAGGGTGATAATTATTACAGGAGAAGGAAGAGGATTTTGTTCTGGAGCAGATCTTGCAAATGGTGGTTGGCCGAGCGAAGAAGGTCTGTCGGGAGGCGAGATAGGTGCAAACAATATGGAAATTGGTTTTAATCCTTTGATAAGATTAATTACTTCTATAGATAAACCAGTTATAACAGCAATAAATGGTATGGCAGCTGGGGGTGGTGTAGGTTTAGCTCTATCAGGAGACTTAATAGTCGCTTCTGAATCTGCAAAATTTAAATTAGTCTTTGGACCCAATCTTGGAATCATCCCTGATGTTGGCGCTTCTTGGTTTGTGCCTAACCTAGTAGGAAGAGCAAGGGCTAATGGCATGGGATTGCTTGGAGATGATATACCAGCTAAACAAGCTAAAGAATGGGGATTAATTTGGGACTATTATCCTGATGACCAATTCATGGAAGAAACGCTAAAAATAGCTAACAGACTGGCTGATGGAGCTATTAAGGGCTTAAAAGCGGTATCTAAAGCACACAATAAAGCTCTTTCTGGTACTTTAAATGAACAACTAGATCATGAAAGGGATACTCAAAGAGTTTTATTAGATAGTGAAGAATTTAAAGAAGGTGTTGGGGCGTTTCTTAGTAAGAGGAAACCTAATTTTAGAGATTTAGATCAATAAAGTTCCAGGCCTGCTACATCTATATCAGCATAGAAATCTTTACCATAAGCAACGATACCGATACTCTTAATTGTAGTCAGATCAAATTCTTCAGGAACAAAGCGACTAAACCTTCCGTCACTTTTCTTAAAGGAGGAAAAAGGGATATCAAGCCAAGTCCATTCTTCAGAAGCTATAAAAGATGAACCATAGTACAACCAAGGTAGTCTAGTTTTAGAGGTCCTGATAAAGAGATAGTATTCTTCTCCATTACCTCTAGTTTTTATTTTTATGCCGTTGTAAGGAGCATTGTCTATTTCTACTTCAGCTCTGAATTGGATAAAACCACCATTATTTTCAGTACTGACTTTCCCTTCCATGTGGTAATAAGAGAGACCATTTTCTTTTCTTTCTACAAAATTAACTTCAGAGATACCGCCCATAACCTGATCTGAAAAAGGTATCCATTCAATTGTTTTATCATTTAGATTATCAATAACTTTTGACATAAGTATTAGAGGAAAAATGAAGCTTATAATGATAATTAGTCTTTTCATATATAGCATAATCATATATCAAATCTAGCGAAGATGTTATGTTTCAAAAGTTAAAAAAAAGAGTTAGAGTAATAACAAATATGGGGACATTAATGAAAAACAAGTTTTACTTTTTAGCACTCACACTGACAATAATTATTTCTGGATGCAATAATTCAGATCAAGAAATGGTTTCTGAAGAATCAATTACTTCAGGCTCTGCATCAATAGGTTTAATCAATGATAGAAGAATATTATCTGCTGAATCAGAACCAGGCAATTGGTTAGCTTATGGACGGACTTACGAAGAACAGAGATTTTCTCCTCTGAAGCAAATTAATAAAGAAACTATTGAAGATCTTGGACTCGTATGGTCCAAGGATATGGGGACAAATAGAGCCTTGGAAGCAACACCTATAGTTGTAGATGGAATAATGTTTTTTACCAGTACTTGGAGTAGGGTTTATGCAGTCGATGCCTTAACTGGCGAAACCATCTGGAAATTTGATCCAAAAGTTCCCGGAGAATGGGCGAGAAAAGCTTGCTGTGATATTGTCAATCGAGGAGTAGCTGTTTATAACGGAAAAGTCTACTCTGCGAGTCTTGACGGAAGATTGTTTGCATTAAATGCAGAGACAGGTGAAAAAGTTTGGGAAGTTGACACCATCATTGATAGAACAAGAGCCTACACAATAACAGGAGCTCCAAGAGTAGCTAAAGGTAAAGTCTATATTGGAAATGGGGGAGCTGAATATGGTGTAAGAGGCTATGTTACTGCTTATGACTCAGAAAGCGGAGAACAGGAATGGAGATTTTATACAGTCCCTGGTAACCCTGATTTAGGCTTTGAAGATCCTGCAATGGAAATGGCTGCAAAAACTTGGAAAGGAACTAACTGGTGGGAATTTGGAGGCGGAGGAACAGTATGGAACTCAATAGTCTTTGATCCTGATTTTAATAATATTTATCTTGGTGTTGGAAATGGCTCTCCTTGGACAAGAGAAATACGCTCACCTGGCGGTGGTGATAATTTATTTCTTTCATCTATAGTTGCAGTTGATGCAGATACGGGTGTTTATAAATGGCATTATCAAACTACGCCTGAGGATAATTGGGACTATACAGCTGTTCAAGATATGTCACTGGCAGATATGGAGATTGATGGGGAAATGAAAAAAGTTCTGCTTCAGGCTCCAAAAAATGGTTTCTTTTATGTTATTGACCGAGAAAATGGGAAAGTACTTAGAGCTCATCCATTTGCTGCTGTGACATGGGCTACGCATGTTGATCTGGAGACAGGAAGGCCAGTTGAAAATCCAGAAGTAGATTACTCAGATAATGGTGCCTGGGTTCTACCTGGTCCTTTAGGGGCCCATAATTGGCAGGCTATGTCGATTGATATTGATGCTGGATTGGCTTACATACCCACACAAGAGAATCCTTTCTTCTATGCAATTCAAGAAGATTATAAAAAAACAGGAGTCTATAAAAGAAATCCAGGAAGATGGAATATGGGAATAGAGATGAGTTCTTTGGCTCAGAATATCTTGAATAATCTTGAATCTCAGCCTAAACCTGGAGGGTTTTTAAAAGCCTTTGATCCCCTTACGGGTGAAACAAAATGGTCTGTTCCTATACCTCATTACTGGAATGGCGGAGTTTTGGGCACAGCAGGGGGATTAGTTTTTCAAGGCGATGCTTTAGGTATGTTTTCTGCATACGACAAAGAAACCGGTGAGAGATTATGGGAATTTAATACTTACACTTCTATGTTAGCCCCTCCAATCACATTTGAGATCAATGGTGAACAATATGTTTCAATCCTTACAGGTTCAGGTGGTGGCGATATGTTTGGTGGAGAGCCTCTGCCGCCTATTGAAGTTCAAGCCTCGTTAACTTATAACAACTTTGGAAGAATGCTGACATTCAAACTAGGGGGTGATAAAACATTGCCTATTCCAAATGTGAGAGATAAAACCATTCCTGAACAGCAATTGATGCAAGTAAGTATTGATCAAATGCAGAATGGGGAGAGTAACTACAATGATTATTGTGCCGTTTGTCATGGGTTTGTTGTTAAATCTGCCGGAGGCATACCTGATTTAAGGAAAATGTCTGCAGGTACGCATGATGCTTTCAATCAGATTGTCTTGGAAGGCTTGTTAGCAAGTAATGGTATGGCATCGTTTGCAGACGTTTTATCTGAACAAGAAGTAGAGAATATTCATCACTATGTCAAAGCTAGGGCACATGAAGATAGAGAGGTGGCTTTAGGAAATATGGAAGCTCCTCAATTTACTTGGTTTGGTCAAGAAGAGGAATAGACTACTGATCCATGATCAGTGTTTTGGGAGGGAGATCTGGAGAAGGCACTTCAACAAATTCAAAGGAAGGCCTTCCCAGTTCCGGCTCACCCTCCTGAACCTCATAAGCATTAGATTTTTTACCTTCATTATCTTTATTTAAAACACCATAGGATTTTCTTCCGTTAAGCTGTTCTCCTTCTTTAATTCTGTGAAGGGCATCTTGGGCTTTCTTCTGGTTCTCGATATTCCAAAATAACTTATAAGCCCTTGGGTCACCTATAGGTTTATCTGCATCATTTAACTCTCTAACCCATAAAAAAAGACCACCTTCCTGATTTAATACTTTATTAGGCTCTTCTATAACAACCCAATTAATATTAAATTTTTCAGGCAGTTCTTCTGAAGTTGGCCAGCCTAAGATACCTAAATAACCTTGCCAGCTAAATATATAGAAAACCGTTAAAGCAACAACACCACTTAATTTGATTTTTTTAGAAAAGCTTGTGTAAAAACAAAATAAAAGTAACAAAGCTGAAGTAATGACATAAGCTAGGGTTAATAGAAGCCTTTCTTCTATCATTATTATTTAGAGCCAAGTGCCTTTGTTAACAATCTTTTGGGTAATTGATTGATTTCGGCAACTTCTTTATCTCCATTTACTAAAAATCTAAGCGCTGTAATCTCATCCCCTACTCCGTTTAGAAAATGTTGCCCATAATAAATGAGTTCAACTGTTGGGTTTAGTTTCTCTACTTTGACGGTTACTGGTAAAGGTTCTTTGAAGTTTGACTTGTAGTGAAGTAAATTAATAACATACTCACCACTCTGGAGTCCTCTCACAGTTACTGTTTCTTGATTGATTGGGCTTGATACAACATCACCTTTGATATTGATATTATCTGCCAAATTACCTCTGTCATCTCTATCTAAATGCATCAATCCAGAATCTCTATTGTGATACCAAACCAACTTACCTTGTGGATCTTCAACCACAGCATCTACATCATCAGGATGTTCGTTGGGCCATTGAACTGAGATTAAAACTTCTGCTTTTGTATTAATATTTCCTTCCTCCTCAGAGCTATTAATAAGCATGAAAGCTATAGCAAACATAAAAGCAAATCCCAATAAAGCATTGAAGAGAAGATCTGTAAAAACATCTTGTTCTTCAGATTTTATAAGAATCTTATTCTTCATTCATATTTTGAATTAAGGTAGTTAAGCGTTTGGCTTAAGCTTGAATCTATCAAGAAGTATTGAAACTTTAAGAGCATACTTGAAATGAGGCCTGTAAGAGTTGTGTATAAAGCAACAGCCATACCTCCGCTCATAGTTGATAACAATTTTTGTAAAATCTGAGGATCAAAATCTTTTATCTCCCCTATTGGCAGTAACATTAAAATGAAGCCAATTACTGTTCCTGTTAAACCCAATTTTAGAAGGATATCAACAATCATATAACCTAGAGCATTCTTATTAGAAAGTTCATCTTCAAGTAAACCTAATTTAGAGCCATGATCTTTCTCATTAACTCTTGTCATCTCTATATTAAACCTACCAATAAGTGTTTCTCTAGACGGTTTATCAATACTTGCAATCTCTTTGTCTAAAGATAAGACATTCATAAACCAGTGCACTGTCGCAAGAAGATAAATCACTAAAATCAGGACAGATATTCTGCTTCTGTCCGATTCAATAATTAACTCAAAGAGGCCTAAGTAAAATATCAAATAGCCTGCAAAAACAATCAGAGAGAGCAATAATGATGCTTTAAGAAGTAAATAATTCTGTTTCTTATCAATTAACATTATATTTAGTCGTGACTGGCTCCATCTATATTTTTAACTTCAAGGGTAGAAGGCAACAATATATCATCAACACACATTATATTTATACTTATCTGTGAAGGATCTCTTCTACGAATATGATGTGTATAAACTCCACAAACATCGCAGAAAAAATGATTAGCAATTTCTTTATTCCATTTATAACTATTTAGATCATCCTCTCCAGAGATAAGATAAAAGTCATCTTTCTTGATAGGCTTCATGACTATAGATTTCTTCAAACATAAAGAACAATTACATTTATAAAGCCCATCAAGAATATCTTTTGTAAAGAACTTAAAACTTACAACTTTGCAATGGCAGGAACCTGAAAATTCTTTCATTTAAATATGCCCTGACTGACCTCCATCAACCTCAATAGAAGTTCCGCTT
Source organism: uncultured Gammaproteobacteria bacterium (assembly GCA_913031395.1). Lineage (GTDB taxonomy): Bacteria > Pseudomonadota > Gammaproteobacteria > Magnimaribacterales > Magnimaribacteraceae > Magnimaribacter. The sequence continues at coordinate 25,931 of CAJWDT010000008.1, read as the reverse complement.
ATATAAGAAGCAGCTTCTGAACATAAAAAAGTTATTAATGAAGCGACTTCCTCAGCAGTGCCATATCTTCCAATAGGTACTGATAAGCCATTTCCCTTGATAACATCTTCCATTTTTCCTCCTGATGCTTCAGCAATCTCAGTTGCGGCCCTTTCCCACATTGCCGTATGAATCAAGCCAGGTAAAACGGAGTTTATTAATACTCCATCAGAACCATATTTCTTTGCCAAAGACTTAGATATTGAAATCATTGCGGCTTTAGTTGCTCCATAATCTATTAATGCCGCATTAGGATATTTTCCTGCCGAACTTGAAATCATAACCACCCTACCCCATTTTTTTTCTCGCATACCTGGAAGAAAAGATCTTGTACATCTGACCGCAGATAGAAGATTGAGTTCATGTAAATCTTGCCAATCTTCATCTGTCATATATAAAAAATTTCTTGAAGGAGATGCACCTACATTATTTACTAAAATATCTATATTTCCTTCTGTAAGAACATTATCGATAAATGACTGAGTAGACTCTCTTTCTCCCATATCAGCAACGAAGCCCTTTATAGAACCATTTGATATTTCTGAAGATACAAGTTTATCTACAGATTCAGGTGTTCTTGCACAAAAAGAAACATCTGCTCCATGTTCGGCCAACATTTTTACAGTTGCCTCACCAATACCTAGGCTAGCTCCAGTTACAACTGCTCTTTTACCGGTTAAATCTAAATTTATCATTTTATTTCTCTCCAAGGATTAAGTTCATTTTAGTATTACCTCTTTCATACCTATTATCATCATTTTGGGGGCATAAAACAAAACCACTAGAAAGGTATAAATTAAGGGCTGGCTTTAAAGCATCATTTGTAATTAAAAAGATTTCTTTAGCATTCTCGTCAAGAGCAAGCTTTATACTCCTTTGAATTAATGATCTTCCGATGCCCATTCTTTGATATTTTTTATTAACAGCCATTTTTGCTAACTCATAAACCCTCGTTTCAGTCAGGACCATAGCTGCCGTACCTACCACTCTGCCATCTAGGAGAGCAAAAAAGACTTCTCCACCCTTTTTAATTACGTATTCTTCTGGATTTTGTAGGATATTTAAATCCTCTTGTTCCATCTTAAAATATTCTTCTATCCATTCTCTGTTGAGAATCTCAAAATCAGATTGATATTTACTATGGTAAGGCTCTATAGCTAATCTATCCATCAAGAGAGTCTAATAATTCTTTAAAAACAGATGATCCTGAAGATACATTTCTTTTCCAATCTTGCGAAGCATCTCCATCTGCATTGTCACTAACGTATTTAAAGCAAGAAAAGTCTATTTTTTCTATCACGCATAGCTTTGCAATAGCATAAGATTCCATATCAAATAAATCTGCTTCAATATCCTGAGAAGAATCAACAAAACTATCTCCTGTTGCACAACTCAAGCCTGGTCGATTCAAATTAATATCATTAATCTCATCTAAAGGAGTTTCTCCTAATTCAAATCCAAGAGGTCTGACATCCATATCTCTTTGTTTAAATAGTGTTACTTCATGAAGGCCACTCAATTCTGTCCTTGATGATCCTGCTGTTCCAAAATTAATTATTTTAGAAGGCCTTTTTTCTCTTATTGCACGACCTAAAGCTATCAAGGCATTTACTTTACCTATTCCGGTATAAACAATTCTCCATCCAACTAAATCATTTTTATTGAGTTCATCTTCAAGAGCTACAACGATTAGAGTTTCGTCTTTTTTAATTTTAGTCGTCATAGCTTAATAAGCTGATAATAGGCATTTTTAAGAATTCAGCTCCTCTCAATGATTTTAATTCAATAATTACAGCCCCTCCTACAACTTCAGCTTGCTGAGATTCTAATAGGTCCTTAGAACACTGCATTGAACCGCCTGTCGCCAATAAATCATCTATTATCACAACCTTCTTTTGATTAAGTGGTTTTATTTGCATACTTAAAGTATTAGATCCGTATTCTAAGTTATAACTTTTCTCAACAATTTTACCTGGTAGTTTTCCGGATTTTCTCACCATGAGTGAGCCTATTTCTAAGTGTTCCGCCACTAAGGTACTAAACAAAAACCCCCTCGCATCAATCCCGGCAATATAATCAGGTTGAAAAGGTTTTATAGATTTGCACAACCTTTCTTTTACTATTCTTAGAGCGACAGGATCTGCTAACAAAGGACTGATGTCTCTAAACAGAATACCTTTTGAAGGGAAGTCAGGAAAAACTTGTATCCATTTCTCAAGATTATCCATATCAGAATTTATATGGCCCTTCTAAGAAAAGGGAGAAATATAATATTGATAATTAAATAAATGAATAAAATGTAAAAAAGAAACATTTGAGGACTTATTGAATATAAATACGCTGAACAAACAAAAATCATCGCTAATCTTAAGTACTCAAGACCAATTATTTTCTTTGCATCAAGCCATTTAGCCGTACAGTACATAGAAAAAGATACGACGAACAATAAAATTAAGCCTTGATAGTATTCAATTGTGCTCGGAAATAAAACCACAGCCGCATAACTCATACATAAAAACTGGACTAAAGCATAAACCTTAATAAATGTGCTCGTTTCAGGATTGTGTTTTTTAAATTCAGATTTATTAAATTTCTTAGTAGAAGATGCTTGAAGATTTCCATCAGGAGACCATCCAGTTTTTGCTGTTAAGACCTTAATAATATTTGAGAAAGTTAAAGAATAAGAAATATCTTTAAAGATTTTTGAATAAATATGTAAGTTTGCTTTGATAGGGTCAAAAGTTTGAATTGAGCCTCTTATTCCATAAATACATTCTTCATTTTCATTTTCTTCTTGAAAGGTTTTAAAGATCCTATCCCAAATAATAAAAACACCACCATAATTTCTATCTATATATAGATCATTTTGTGCATGATGCACTCGATGATTCGAAGGGGTAACGAAAATATACTCATACCAGCCTAATTTCGGAATATGTCTTGTATGGACCCAGAATTGATATATTAAATTTATAGAAGCTACTGAAACCATTACGTAAGAAGGTACACCAATTAAGAATAAGGGAATGTAGAAAACCCAAGATATCAAGAAGCCTGTTCCAGTCTGCCTTAGAGCAGTAGATAGGTTATATTCTTCACTTTGGTGATGGGCAACATGAGAGGCCCAGAATATTTGTCTTTCATGGCTTATCCTATGCATCCAATAATAAAAGAAGTCGTAAGCTATGAATGCAAATATCCATGTGATTAATAGATCACTATCCATTCTCCAAAGGACAAAATGAGATTCTATTTGATAATAAATATATCCACTAAAACCAATTTTGAGTATGCCACTAGCACCCCTCAAGGAACCCATAAATAGACTACTTATCGTGTCATTAAGTCTATAAGTATTCTGGTTTATTAACTTTCCATAAATAGCTTCAACGACCAAGGCTATTAAAAAGAAAGGTACGGCTAACTCAACATAATCCATATGTTACATTTTATACCAGTCTAAATAAGACCCCATAATTTCATTGAATTCTTTTTTCTTAGAAAGAGTTTTCATATGGGAAAAGCTTAAAGGATATTTTGTTTGAAACTCTGAGCTTATAGGCTTTTGATTAATCTCAAGAAGCTGTTTTTCATATCGAGCTTCTCTTAAAAATTGAGAAATTTCGCAAACATATGAAATATCAGCTATTGTTAAATTATCCCCTACTATGAAATCCGATACAGAAAGAACCTTCTCTATACCATCTAGATAGAATTCATAAGCTGCTTTAGTGCGGTCATAGGTATAGCTAGTGAGAGAGTCCATCTCTAATAAGTAAACTTGAAATTCTCTTGAAAATACTAAATTAACATCTAGGAAACTATCAATTCGAGATTGTAGTTCATGGTTTTTTCCTCCGTACAGAGTGTCATCCTGACTTTGTCTAGCCACGGCTCTTAGAATGCTATTCGATTCAAATACTCCTATCTTTTCATTTCCAATAAATCCTGCTGGAACTGTACCGAAGGGGTGTTCGCGCATAAAGTTATCAGTTTTATAAATAGCACCACTAAATCCTCGCTTACTATCTCTTTTAAAAGTACCTAGTTCTAATTTTTCCTGTTCTGAGAGAAACTTAGCGTCAAAATCCCAAAGCCAATCTGTTAATTGATTTGGTTTATCGCCTACAACTTCAACTTCAACACCACCAATTTTGGCAGCGATAAGTGATTTCCAAACTCTAGGATTTGGAAGATAAGAAAATATCCTTATTTTTGCCAAAGTTTATTGAGTCTCGATAGCTTTCTTGAAAGCAGGTCTACTTTCTATTTTTTCTACATAAGATTTAATATTGGTCATTTCATCTGAGACACAGCCTAATCTATTAGCCATAAAACAAGAATGGCCAAGCATAATATCCGCACCAGAGAATTCACCGATTAAATAATCTTTTCCTTCTAAATCTTCATTTACAGGTTTTAACGCATTAGCTAGCAATCTTTGTGCTTGCCCTAGAACTGTCTCATCTCTTCGTTCGGGAGGAAGAATAACTGTATGAACAACTATAGTATTCATAGGAGGCATAACCATACCTTCGCAGTAATGAAACCATTGCAGGTACTTAGCAAAATGCTTGGAATCCACTGAAGGTTTGAGGCCTCCATTCTTATGCCTTTCTAGAATATAATCTGTTATGGCTCCCGATTCCCATATTTGTGTATCACCATCTTCTAAAACGGGAACTCTTCCTAAAGGATGCCGAGCTCTGTGTTCATCAGACTTTAAATCTGTAGGGCTAAATGCCATTTTATTAAGTTCATACGGCAGTTGAAGCTCTTCAAGCAACCAAAGAATCCTTCCTGCTCTTGAATTAGGTGCAAAATGAAGTTTTAACATAACTATCTCCTATTGTTTAAAACTATTATAAGCATAAAAATGGTCCGTAAAAGTCCTATAAACTTCCAATTTTAGAAATGATTTCTAAGGCCTCATGAGCCTTATCACTTTGTACAAAAATATGATCATGGAAATAACCTGAAAATACATTTGTTGAGATTTTATTTTGTGTTAACTCTTTTGATATTGCTGATATCAGTCCGTAGCTTTCAAGACTAGAATGCACACCGAGAGATATGCAACTAAATACAGAATCGTATGTAATGGCATTTTTATCTGCTGTAGCTTGTGTGATTACTAAAGAAAGACCCTCATTTTCCAAAAAAGAAGCAATAGGATTAAGAGAATTGCTGATTGTATTGAGGGACTGATCTGTTGTCATAAAAATAAAAGATTCATCAACCAAATGTGGATCTATATTTTTTAAGATTTCTTTTAAATCAGTTTGACCATGCATGTTTAATGACAAGCCAAGTTGTATTTCTTAAGCCTATAGTAATTGTAGGGCAAAGGAGTAATAAAACCTGCTATCAACATAATTGGTATGACCCACCAAACCAATACTCCTCCAGCAAAGATGACATCTACAGTATTCATAGCGACTTCCATAGATATCATGGATATTAAAGACATTCCTGTAGCAGTATTAAATGCTTCTTTGATATTCATTTGTTTAGAAAGAATTATGGTTTCTAAAATGATAGATGTAATGAGACCATTGATAATCGCCAAAGTCATAATACCTAGCATAGGAAAAGGGATTTCATTGATCTGGAAAAAAAGAATTGTTCCAAAATCTCCTATAGAACATCCTAATAAACACCAAAGCGTGTTTACTGAAGATTGCCTCCAAGTATGACGGCAACTCCAAGATATTCGATCATCCTGATTGTTTTGTAAGGGTAAGTCACTCATTACTATCTTTTTTAGTTGTTGCAAAAGCTTCAAGAGCAAGTTCTCTTGATATTTTTAAATCTACAATTGGCTCAGGGTAGTCTTTTCCTAATTCTACGCCAGCCACTTCTAGAACTTCTTTTGGTGCTTCCCATGGATTGAATAAATATTTATTAGGTAAATCTTTAAGTTCTGGTACATATTTCTTGGTATATTCTCCCTCAGGATCAAACTTTAAACCCTGGGTTATAGGGTTGAAAATTCTAAAATAAGGTGCAGCATCTGCGCCTGAACCAGCAACCCATTGCCAACTCGCACTATTACTCGCTAAATCAGCATCTATAAGGCAATCCCAAAACCACGCCTCACCTTCGCGCCAGTCTATTAAAAGATTTTTAACTAGGAATGAGCCAACAACCATTCTCAATCTATTGTGCATATAACCGGTTTTCCATAACTCCCTCATGCCTGCATCAACTATGGGGTATCCGGTCATACCTTTTTTCCAAAGCTGTAAGAGCTCATCATTCTTTTGCCAGGGAAAAGTGTCAAATTTTCTTTGAAAATTAACTGAAGGAAGGTCTGGAAAATGATAGAGGAGATAATAAGAGAATTCACGCCAACCTAATTCACTATGAAAATGAGCAAGGCTTTTCTCTATACCATTTAAGGTTTCCTTAGTCTTGGCTCTATACCAAACTTCATTTGGTGAAATTTCTCCAAAATGTAAATGAGGTGAGAGCCTAGAAACAAACTTTTGTGATGGAAAATTTCTTCCTTCTTTATAATTAATCAATCCAGAATCTAAGAACTCATCCAAGCTTTTGTCTGCCCCATCCTCACCTGGACTCCATTCACTTTCAAAACCTTTATACCATTCTATTTTTGGCATAAGATCTAAAGAGTCCAAAGAGGATGAATGAAGTTTATGTGTATTTACATTTTTAAGACTTGAAGAATCATTTGGTAATCTTGGCTCAATAGAGTTCAAGCATCCTTTTTTATAAAAAGGGGTGAATACCCTATAAGGAGTTCCATCATCCTTAGAAATAGTCCATGGTTCCCAGAGCAAAGAGCCACAAAAACTCTCAGCTTGTATATTTTTTTCTTCGAGGTTTTTTTTAATTTTTTTATCTCTATCTATCCGCCAGGGTTCATAGCATCTATTCCATGACACGTAAGAAATATCTTGATCTTCTAAGAGTTGTTTAAATATTTCTTCAGGATTGCCTTTAAAAAATAAAAGATTTCCTCCTAAGCTTTTATTTAAAGTCTGTAATGAATGATGTAGCCACCATCTACTTGCTGACCCCATAGCAAACTCTTTAGCATTCTCATCATCTAAAATATAAATAGGGATAAAAGATTTATATTTGGCTGCAGACTCCAAAGAAGGATTATCCTTTATTCTTAAATCCTGCCTAAACCAATGTATTGCAGTTCCTTCTGTCATATTAAGCTGTACTCCCTCCGTCAATCATATGAACGGATCCTGTTATAAATTGACTCTCATCACCCGATAAAAAAAGAATTAATTTAGAAATTTCATCAGGCTCAGCATATCTTCCAAGTGGAATGTTTGCTTCTATCTGGGTTTTAGGATCATTTTCTTCACTTAAATCACCCATTCCATCTTCAAGAATTCTCATCATTTTGGTCTCTACAGGTGACGGGTTCACCGAATTCACCCTGATATTCATTTCTGCACATTCTTTTGCAGCGGATTTAATTAAGCCTACTACTGCATGCTTGCTCATTACATATGGAGCTAAAAGTGATGCACCTGATACTCCAGCTATGCTGGAGATAGCCACAAAACTTCCTCCACCTCTCTCAGTCATAAAAGGAATAGCTGCTTGAAGACCAAGAAAAGGACCTTTAGCATTAACAGACATAACCTGATCAAAAACTTCTTCATTGTATTCTGTAATTGAACTTACATCTCCACTTACTCCAGCATTAGCTACAAAAATATCTAAACCGCCATACCGCTCTACTGCAAGTTCAACGGCTCTTTGATTATCAGAGGCATTAGTGACATCTCCCTGAAAATAACTTAATTTATTAGAACCAATTTTATTTGAGACAGAGATAAGTTCATCTTCACTTAAATCTACCATAAGTACATTGGCTCCTTCTTTGATAAAAAGGTCAACAGTTGCTTCACCTATACCACCAGTAGCGCCAGTAATTATGGCTACTTTATCTTCTAATCTATTCATAAATATTTTTAATTAAGGTCTAGGCTAAATCATTAGGTTAACAAGAAAAGGCCTCTAGCAATAAAAATAGCTCCGACAGATAAAACTATGATCTGCGTCCATCTGAAGAAGAACTTATCGTCTATTGTATCCAAAATCTTCTTACCTAGAGTAGTCCCAATAACCGACAAGACAATCGCTATCAAAAGAAAAGATGGATTTGGCCAATTTTCGAAACTAAAAGCAACTAAAAGACCACCAAAAAAGATGATTTTAGAAATATGCCCTACAGTTTGCGCTACTGCCTTTGTAGCGACAACCTGATGTCTTGTCATGTCTACTCTCTGGAAGAAAACATCAAGCAAAGGTCCTCCAACACCGGCTACAAGGTTAGTACCAACCACTACCCCACCTGCTAGAACTCCTATAAGTGGTTTAGTAACGTCTAAAGAGAGTTCTTTGGGAACTGCCCACGCAATGTAAGGCAAGAGCCCAAGAGCAAAAATAACTAAAATTTGACTAGGCTCAAAAGCAATGAAAAATAAAACAATTAAAGAGATAGTACTTCCAAGCATGAGAGTAATGACGATCTTCCAATCAATATCATTTCTATTGAGCCAAGCCCGATATCCATTAGAAGTAGCTTGAATCAATCCATGCAAGACCATTGCAGGCCCTACGGAAAGGAAGCTTATCAATATGCCCATTAAAATTAAGCCGCCAAGCATTCCAAAAATTGAAGACAGAAAGGCAGTTGCAAAGGTAGCAGCGAGAATCAAGATTAAAATTAAATCTAATTCCATGCTTTATTTTTTGTAACAGATAACCTCATATATCAATAGTATCCTTAGATACTAGTTGCCCACTTTCCCCTTTCTCAGGATTATGTCCTCCGCAAGAAATAATCTCAGCCGAGGCTTGATCATTATCAATATTAAAGAAAGTGAAACCATTTTCTTCTCGAATAGAATGCAAAGATTCACATTCTAGATAATCAGGATTTGCTGCTGTAATACCGCGCGCAAATGATGGCCATGTGCCAGTAGAACTACTAACTGGACCTACTAAAAATGTTTTAATCTCACGTTCAAGCCTTACAGAACCTGATTTAATTATTGAGGCTGCCCCAATGGCATGAATGTCTCCAGAAAAAATAAATCTTGATCCATACCTCTCTGATAAGGATTGGAGTAAACGTTGGTGTTGGAGAAACCAACCCTCTTGCCATAAATATTTATTAACATTAGTTGTTAAAGATCCTTTTCTACCAGAAAGTAACTCATTTATTATTGTGCCCGATGCCCCCTCTTCTGCAACAACATCCGGATACCATTCCCTCCATTTACCGGCGGTATATCCCATAGGATGAGATGGAATAAATGCTAGGTGCCTTGCTTTTGAACTATTCATTCTGGCCTTGAGCCATTTTTCATCCTCATCAGATATTAGGACTGCTTTATTACCACCTAAAGTCATATTGCCAGCACAATCAGCTATGAGACCTTCAAAGGCATTACCGTATCTGATTCTTCCAGTCTTTCTTCCTGGTTTTTTGTTAGGAGTATCAAGTAACGGAGGATAAAAGAGATCTGCCATTTTCTTGAAAGCCCCTTTACTGAAATCGTCTGCTGGAAAAGTTACTAAATCTTCCTCTGCATCGTCATTCTCAAAATAATCATGATCGTCTGGTATAAAGAAAATCGGAGTACTTTTAAATTTAGTTCCGTATAGAGAGGCGATTTGATCATTACCCACAAGTTTTAGTATTGATTCATTATTTTCACTGCCTGCACTCTCAAGCCTATTGAAAACACCGTACCTAAATTTTAAAAAGCCTCCTACGAAGAATTTAATCAACTTACTATTTCTTCCAACTGGGGGGAAATTTTCACCCCTAAGATCAAAGTAGATATGATCTCCAATCGAAATTACAAAATCAGGTTTTTTAGACAAACCTTCATCAAAGATCTTTTGTCTAAATTTATGAGGCTTAAAGAATTCTTTTCCTGAGGCCTTAAAACCATCTCCACCGCCGGCACAAGTAAAAGCCATCATAGCAACACTATTAATCTCAGATTCAGGACCTGGAAAAGTCTTTAAATCCCATGGTTCAAAAATAGTTTCGCCTTCTGAAATCAGTTCAAGATTATAAGATCTGTTGGGTGATAAATCATTCGCTATAAATTGCCAATGCTTGCCCTCCCGATCCATTGGTCTACCTTCTACTAAAACATTATTATTTAAAATAAGCTCTAAACTAGAAGTACCTTTAGATAAAGATAGAGTAACCGCAAGTTTTTCATGGCTTGCGGAAGATAGAATATGTTTTACTTCTAAACTATTTGAATTTCTAAATACATAACCTCCTGCTAAAAGAGTAGCTAGTATTCCTGAAATTTTTAGGAAGGTTCTTCTTGTGTACATAGCCTTTAAAGGCTTTTAAATGCTTGTTTTGCTGTGGTTTCTACAAAATCTATATCTTCGTCGGTATGGGCAAGAGAGATGAAATGATTATGATAGCCCAGCATATAAACCCCTCTTCTTACACACTCATCAATCCACTTAAAATGAGTTTCAAAATCAACACCCTCAAGTCGGTAATAAGGCATAGAAGGCATACCAGATGCTATTAAGTTAAATCCTTCCTCTTTTGCTACTTTGACTAATCTGTCGTTAAGTTTTTTACCATATTCAATGAGTTTATTTGGTGCATCTGCCTTACGCAATTCTTTGAGAGTTGCTAAAGATGCTGCCATGGGCGGGGCACTAAAAAATTGAGTGCCAGTAAAATACACTTTTTCTGCAGCTTTTTTTATATCGTTAGATCCTACTAAAGATGCTAAAGGGTGACCATTAGCAATTGCTTTACCAAAACAAATCATGTCAGGAGAAAAACCGAAAGCTACATTTGAGCCGTGTAGATTTATTCTAAACCCTGCTCTCACATCGTCTACTATGGTTAAAACTTCATGCTTCTTACATAAAGATGTAACCTTTTCCCAATAACCATCATCAGGTAAAGAATTGTCTCTTGAGACAGGATGATCATATGGTGAAGAAATAAAGCAGGCAATATCATTGCCATGTTTGTCTAGTAATTCTTCAAGGGCTTCTGAATCATTCCATTTTATCTTCAATACATGTTCGTTGTCTGAAGAGATAATTCCAGGTCTGCTTTTGTCTTGCATCCAAGGTGCGACTCCATGGTAACCATCATCAATTTTGATTATCTTTTTCTTTCCGGTATGTTCGCGAGCTATCATGACAGCTAGACTAGTGGCATCACCGCCATTTTTACCAAACAAGGCCCAATCAGCAATATCAACCATATCAACAAGCTCTGTAGCTAAATCAACCATTACAGGTGAAGCAAGACTGACTGTATTACCTTTATCAGAAGATAATTTAAAAGCTTCTTCTACTTCTGGATGGTTGTATCCTAATATTGACGGGCCATAACCACACATCAAATCTACATAACGGTTATCATCTAAATCCCAGAAATAGGCTCCTTCTGATCTAGAAAAAAACTTAGGACCGGTATCACGTATAGCGTATTTATAGTGTCCAAATATACCGCCTGGAATGACTTCTTTAGCTTTAGTTAGATACTCGTCAGATTTTTTTACTTCGTAGGTAGAATTTTTCATTCAAGATTAATCAAAGAAACAAACGGCTCTGACTTCTATACTTTCTCTAGCTGAAACTCCTTCGGGAGTCTCAGGATGATCAAACGCGCTGTGTAAAGTAGGAATAAAAGGTTGTTCATCAGAATCATATGTTTTGAACATAAGAACTTCATCTCTGTTCATCTCTGGATAAAAGTACCATTTATGAGAATCACTATGAGATGACTGACAAATCTCTACTGTTAAAGCTTCTGGCTGATCAGGTAAATAATTAAATAAATCAGTAGGTATTAATTCTTTTTCAGAAACTGATCTTTTATCACATACTGCAAAAGGTGTATCGACTCCATCCTTATCAAATCTTCTCCAAAGATTATAAACAACAATTCTTTTTGGATTGATTCCTGTTTCTTTTAAAAATGGATCCAGTGTAGCCCCAAAACTTGTTGTAAAGTCGTTATGGACTAGTCTGTGTCCACCTTTTCTTTCACCAGACTCAGCCTGAGCTTCATTTCTAGTAATGTGAGAAAAAATCTGAACGGTGTTTGCCCCTACTTTTTCCTTAACATGACTGGCCATTTCTTCGTAATAAGTACCAACTACATCTTCTTCGTTATAAAAATCTTTTACAGAAGAAACATGATTTATTAACTCAAATCCACCCATCGTGATGTCAAAGTCTGCTTCTCTGGCATTATGAACAATCTTTTTAAATGATTTATGATTTGGTAAATTAGGATCTTCCTCGGCCAAGCCAAAGGCAGGTTTAGCCTCATTTTCTTTTAACGGTTTTCTGTAGTTAAAATCTGCTTCAATATTCATATTTAAAATTTAAGTTATATCTAAATATCTTACAACATTTTGAACAATAAGATCATTAATATAAGAAGGATAGAATTAGCTCTAATTATTTATAATTCGATGCTTTGTAAATGAGCTTTGTATTGCTTGGCAGCATTCTTTTCATTTTTTTGATAATCACGAAATGCTTTAAAAATACCTAGATTAAGATCTGGATCTAAATCTTCTCCCATTCTAATTAAGTTTAAACACCAAAACGCCTGCTGACCCCATCCATTGATGCCTTTTATGACTGAGAAAGGAGAGTTTAATCCCAGCCAACCTGGCCCAAGTTGCATAGTTTTCTCCAGGGTTGGAGTTTCAGATACATTATTACTTAAAAGTTTATTAGCTATATCAGGATCAATACAAAACGGTCTAGCTATTCCTATAACATCACAGGCATTCTCATTTAAAGCATTATTCATTCCTTTAGTACTTCTAAACCCTCCTGTTACCATTAATGGACCATTAAAAACAGTTCTAATATCTCTAGCATAATCTAAAAAATAAGCTTCTCTAGCTATGGTGCTTTCACGTCTTTTTTCAGCTCTTTCGGGATTTAAGCCCATATCAATTCCAACTAAATGAGGTTGTTCATAGGTGCCGCCAGAGATCTCAAGAAGATCTAACCCTTCTTCATTTAACCAAGTAGCAACCTGAATAGCATCTTCATGCGAGAATCCACCTTTCTGAAAATCTGCGGAGTTTAATTTAACTGATACTGGGAAATTTTCTCCTACCGCTTTTCTTACAGATCTAACGGTTTCAATTAAGAATTTTGCTCTCTTCTCTAGAGTTCCACCCCATTCATCTTCTCGCAAATTTATATCAGGAGAAAGGAATTCAGAAATTAAATATCCATGGGCTCCATGAATTTGCACACCAGTAAATCCCGTGTCTTGAGCTATATTGGCGCAGTGAGCAAATTTCTGGATGATATCCAGAATCTCTTCATGCGATAAAGCTCGTGGCTTCCCAAATTGAGCTCCTGGCATTTGAAGTTGAACCTCAGAAGGCGCCACAGGAGTCTCGGCAACTGATGCAGGAGTTTGCCTTCCAGCATGAGATATTTGCATCCATAAGTGAGTGTCATTTTTAGTACCAGCTTCAGCATAAGAAATTAATCTTGATAATTGTTCGTTTGTTTGTTGTCCCTCTATCACGACATTTCCGGGTCGTTCAAGAAAACGGTGGTCAACTTGCACATTTCCAGTTAGTAATATTCCTGCACCACCAGAAGACCATCTATCATATAAATTTACATGTTGAGAGGTTGCTCTATTTTGCGCATCCGCAAGTCCTTCGGTCATTGCACCTTTGCAAATACGATTTTTTATTTCTACGCCACAAGGAAGATCGAGTTTATCTGTTATTAGTGTCATAGTTTTAATATTTTTCTCCATCCTCCCTAGGAGAAAAGAATTTTGCTATTTCTTCTTCAGAATTTCGTTCTATCTCTTTTCTAGATAGGATATTGTCAAAATGCGATCTTAGAGTATCGTCCCATGCTGGATGAGATAAGATATAAAATATATTTTCTTTTATACCATCAAGGACTATATCTGCAATTTCTTCAGGCTTCTTACCTTGACGAAGCATGGCTGACATAATTTCTGCTCCCATCTCAGGTACAACTTCTGGGGTCTCACCCAAATGATTCGGTCGATTTCTTTCTGATTTATCTATGTTAGTGTCTACAAAACCTGGGCATAAGACTGAAGCATTGATTTTTGTATTCCTATTAATCAGATCTCGACTTAAAGCTTCTGTTAATGCCATGACAGCATGCTTACTGACACCGTAAGTGCCTGCACCTGGAAGCAATCCAGCCATGGACACCGTTGTAACAACATGCCCATCTTCGCCGTGTTCAATCATATGCGGAAGAAAGGTTTGTATACCTTGAAGGACGCCTTGATAATTCACACCCATAACCCAATCCCAATCATAATTTTCAATTTCCCAGATCGCTTTATTACCTGAATTAGCTCCTATTCCTGCGTTATTGCATAGAATATGAACATTTCCGTATTCTTCAGTTGCTTTTGCGAATAATTCTTTAATAGATTCTTCCACAAGTACATCAGTCTTAACTCCAATAGCTCGATGCTGATACTGTCTTAAACTTTCAACAGTCTTCTCTAAAGCTTCTTCCTCGATATCAGCCAGAACTACTTGCATCTTCTCTTTTGCAAATCTTTCCGCTAAAGCCTTGCCAATTCCACTTGCTGCACCTGTTATGACAGCTGTTTTTCCTTCAAACTCATTCATTTTTAAACTCCTTTAATTAATGTTGGCTAGCCTTTCCTGGATAACTATTAAAGCCTTTTTATTTGCATTTATTATTTTTTCCATTGGAGGGGCTTCTTCACTTATATCGCCTAGCTCGTAAAGAGCAGCATGGATATCATCATGAGAATCTACTTTCTTCATATCATCAAGCCATCTCTGTATATTTGGATAATCTTCAAAATTATAAACATTAGTAAAAATATTTTGTAACTGACCTATTTCGACATAAGCTGATATATCGGCAATTGTGAAATCATCTCCAGCCAAAAATCGTGAATTTGAAAGCCAACCATCCTCTATTGCTTGAAATGCTTTTTTTATAATTGCATTTGAAGTTGCTAGAAAATCTTCTGAGAAATTGAGATCTTTTCTAACTTTTGGAGCAACTAACCCAATAGAAGCCTCTCTTACATTTCTATGATGGAGATGAAGATAAGAGTCTACCTTCGCTCTAGACTCAGCATTACTTGGATATAAATCATTCCAACCATACTTATTACATAGGTAACACATAATGGCATGTGATTCTGAGATAAGTAATCCTATTTCTGTATCCTCAAAACTTGGAATAGTGCCAGTAGGAAATTTCTTAAGATAATCAGGATTACGACTTCCACCTTCTGAAGTAGAACCAGGATTAATTAACTTCAACTCAAAAGGTACTTTCTTAATGAGCATTAACCATAAGACTGCTCTAACAGGCTGCGAGAAAGGCACGCCATAAATTATTTTATTATTCATTTTGATCGTCCTAATATGCTAAAGATGAGAAGCTTTGATTTTGATATCTGAAGCTTTCCAAGCTATGTTCCATTGTTTATAAATTTCCTCTGATTCTTTTTCTTTGCCTTGAAGTTCAAGGGATTGGTGTAAACCGTATAGAGACCAACCATTGTTTTGATTCCATTTAAGGTCTCTTCTATAAGTTTGTTCAGCTTCTTGAAATTTACCTGATTTTAATAATGCTGCACCAAGATAATGGCGCATAGGTTGTGCCCAATCTGGTGGTTCTGTGTAATTATTCTTATCTTCAAGATTGACACCCTTTTGAAAAGAATTAACCGCCTTAAGATGCTCTCCATAAGCTGAAAAAAATTCTCCCTGAAGACCATAAGCTGCAACTTTTAATACTGATGAAGCTGGAGTTGCTCCAACTCTGTACTGATCGGCATTAGGAGAATTAGCTAAATTATTAAGTTTATCGAGTTCAATTTTAGCTAAATCAAAGTTTCCTTTAGCAAGATGTGCGCTTCCAAGAACATATGACCAAATACCATCAAGGTAAGGAGTTCCTTGGTGTTCAGGTTCTAGAGAGAGAATTTCATCCCACTTTCCGAATATCTTTAATACCAGCCAAGGCGCAGATACTCTTTTCTGTCCCCCCATAACCATAACAGCATCTCCTTTAATTCTATTAGCCATAGTCCAAGCGGCCTTGTTTGCAATTTCAAAATTACCTTGCACAGTTGCTGCATACCTTACAAAATCAAGTGCATGGCCTGCGTGTATTTTATGAGATAAAGGATAAGTTCCAATATTTGGTAGAGGCATATCACCCCATAATTTAGCTAATTCGCGATCGACTTTCTGTGATCTTATATTATTCTCAATAGCTTTTTGGTAATTACCTAGCCTTACGTATATATGAGCTGGCATATGAACAACATGCCCCACAATAGGTACCGTTTCCTCTAATGCATTTGCAGAAACTAAAGCTCTTTCAGGCTCCATAGAAGCCTCTATCAAGTGAATGTGCAGATGGTAAACTCCTGGATGAGCTTGGCCATTATTAATTATGCGCTCTAAAGCCTCAGCTACCTCTATTGTTTCTCCTTTAGGTCTACCGTCACTATCCCAATAGTCCCATCGCCTTATAGACATATAGCTTCCGGCATAGAGAGCAGCTATATCCGGATCATCAGGAAATTCATTATTTAGTGCTCTCATTTCAGCTAAATAAGCTTGGTCTCTTTTTTTTGGATCAGAGATAGATTCTTTGTCATAAAAAATATACATGGCCTCGATAATTCTTCTTTCTAGAGGATCTGCTTTTTGAATTCTTTTTAAAGCTTTTTTAATAGCCTTCAATCCCTCGCCTTGAGGATCATCTGGCATTCTTGCGTATCTAGAATTAGGGTTTGGACCCATGGCATGGGCCATTCCCCAATAAGGCATAGGATGATTTGGATCTAATCTAGAAGATTCTTGGTAGGAAGCAATAGATTCGGGAAAGTAGAAGCCCCAAGCAAAACGGAGTCCTTGGTCAAAGAAAGTTTGAGACAAGGGTATATTAGTAGATATTTTCCTGCTGTAAGTGCCACTTCCATCAATTAAAATGGCTTTTGGCTCTCCTTTTATGACTGGATTTTCATTAGAGCAGCTGATTAAAATAAAAGAAATTATAAATACCCTAAAAGCATTATAAGAAGTAATCATAGCTTTACACTCTTGCGTTAGGAAATAATCTTAAAAAGTTTTCAGAGTAAAATAAATTCTTAGTAGACTCATTGCGATCTGTTAAAAATCTCTCAAATTTACCAATGGGATCAGTTGTACCTTCTACATGTGGATAATCACTTGAAAAAAGGTACAGCTCGGGATCAGATAAATCCATTAGCATTCCTACATCTTCATGATGAAACGGGGTAAAAGCCATTTGCTCAATTAGTTGTTCGGAAGGCTTTCTTTTAATCTCGCTTAAGTTCTTATCAACTCGACTCCAAGTCCTTACTACATAATCTAATCTTTTGAGCATTTCAGGTACCCAGCCTGCGCCCAATTCAACGCTAGCTCCTTTCAGTTTAGGATGCCTCTCGAATACTCCATCCAGAACCATCATAGAAACGAAAACCTCGGGACCTTGATGCATGACGACCATGTCCTTAGCACGCACATTCTCTCCTCCTCCCATCCAATCTTTGCTAGGCGGCTTTCCATTATCAGACCAACTCTTATCAAGTTGCAAAGGTGATCCTCCTACATGCATCAGAAATGGAATACCTTCTTCAGAAAGTTTTTCCCAAAAGGGATCGAGAGCAAGGTGTCCTGGCGACCTATCACCACACGCGTAATGAGGAATCCATATAGCCTCTAGGCCTGCTTTGATAGCAAAATCTAATTCAATCATAGCTAATTCAGGTTCATGAAGCGGAATTACCCCGACACCCATCAATCTTTTATCTGTAGAGCAAAAATCAGACATAGCTCTATTATGAGCTCTTGTTGCGCCATATCTTAGTTCAGGTGTAATTTGTATACCTTGCTTATCAACGTATTTTGCCTTACCTCTCAAATCTCTGAAGGGAGTAACAACACTATGAGTAGCAAAAACTAATTGCTTCTTAAATCCAAGCATATCCATTGCTGTACTGCGATCATCTCTATTGAAAGCACCTAAAGCTTGGATTTCTTTAGACTCAACAATCAGTCTATCGCCGAGAGCAATTTGAGCATCTACATGCTCTTTACTGTGCTGACCTCCATTTTGAACTATTGCATCAACTTCTTCATCAGTCACTAAACTCGCTTTATAGTTAACTGGTGGTATTAGGTTTTTAAATTCTTTATCGGCGTAGTCAATGATAAAGTTTGGTAACTCCATAACGTGGCTATCTGCGTCATAGAAGCTTCTATTGTTTGGTGCGTAAGTCATATTTTCCCCCTGTTGCTATATTAGCATTCAAAGAGAAAGAAGCTAAAGTTTTGGGGTTATTTTATCTAGAAGATCTTTGAGTTCGGGTTTATTCCGGATAATTTCTTCAGCCGAAAGGCCCTCAAGTTCATGAGGGAAAACCAACCACTTATCGGTTTCGTGTAGATAGTAATCTGGTTTCCTTTCAGTCTTATTCTGTGAAGGTTTAAAATATGGTGTAGCTATGCGAATTTCAGGAGTATTCTTTTTACAAGCGGTCTTTAAATCAAGAATGATTTGATTGATTGATTTTCCTGTATCGAAAACATCATCAACGATCAGTAAAGAATCTTCTGATTCAAGTTTTTTAATTAAATAACTTAAACCGTATACTTGGACGCTGTCGTTTCTTTCTCCCATTCCCGAGTAATAGGAAGTTCTTATTGCTATATGATCAGAATCTACTCCTAAGACATCAAACAATTCTTGAACTGCAATACCGATGGGTGCTCCACCCCGCCAGACTCCAACGATATAATTTGGACGATAATCACTTTCGTAAACTTTCCAAGCCAGCTTGAAGGAATCTTCTAGTAGCTCAGTTGCTCCAATGTAATGTTTTTCCATAATTTAATATTTTATAGAACTAAATAATACATTAACTAATTTGATTTAGGGTTAATCACAAAGCCCTCTTATTGCTTTAAAGTAAAAGAGGGCTTTTAAAGGATTAAAACTTATAGCTTACTCTTCCCATGATTTGTCTAGGAGGTATATATTCTATGCCTGTACCCGCAACTCCAAATACATCTGTCATGCTTGAGTTCATTCCGTCCTTATCACCTGCGTTAAGAAGCATTAAGTCGACGCCCCATTGATCTCCAGTGAGATCCAAACTAGCTGTGAAATTCATTATGGAATAAGAATCCACCTGATCCACTATAGGATTATTGAAAACCCTTTGTTGAAAATCACCACGATAGATGAGTTCAGCGGTTGTAGTCAGAAGTCCATAACGAGTATCAGTATTATATTCAATACCGAGGTTGGCAGTTAATTCAGGACTTTTTGCTAATTCATTTCCTCTTAAGTTTTCTCTTAATGAGTAACGTATTGGTTCTTCTCCGAAGAAGTACAGCTCTGCTTGCAAGTTGTCTAGAGCTTCATATGAAGAAGTTATCTCAGTATCAAGATATGCTACTCTCAAATCAAACGATAATGACTCTGAAACCAGTCCAATTAACTCAAGCTCTATACCCTTCATTTCAGATTCAGGTATGTTTGCCACACCTCCTCTGTATATATCTGGATCTGTAGACTGGAATTGCAAATTTTCGTAATCGTAGGCAAAAGCAGATACATTAGCCCTCATTCGACCATCCATAAAATCAGTCTTTAAACCAACTTCATAAGCATCTATCATTTCACTCTCAAAGAAAGGGAAAATTAATTGCGGTGCTGGTGCAGCGCCAAATCCTTCATTATCCATTGGATATCCAAAAGTAAGATTACTTCCTCCAGGTTTAAATCCTTTTGTGTATGAAACGTAAACCATAGTGTCTGCATCAATATCATGTTCGTAAGCAAGTCTTCCTGTTGTTTCATCTAATTCATCTTGTATTAGATATTTTTGCAAACCGAAGAAGTTAGTAACATCACTAGCAAACTCATCCTCTGTATACCTCAATCCGAAAACTAATCTGTTTTCATCATCGATATTAACTGTTGCTTGACCGTATAAAGATTGGGACTCTCTTGATGGATAAGCCTCTGATACAAATCCTAATTCAGCATCAAATGCCGCAAAACAAATACCCTCAAATGGATTTGTTGCGCAGATTGGAGCATGTGTATAGGGAGTAAATTGACCATCCATTAAATCAGCTTGTTTATTATTATTTACATCTTTAACTTCATATATTCTATTGGCAATTTCGTGATCAAAATAAAATGCACCAAGTATCCAGTCTGTATTTCCAAAAATAGGTTCATTAGAAATCAAATTAATCTCAAAAGTTGTGGTTTCAACTACCGAAGTTTCCGGTCTGTATTCAGATCGATTATATGGAAATCCAGCCATAGGACCATTAGCATGAACATCACCAAAGTTATGCCTATCGTTGTCTCTACTTACATAAATATCATCCTCTTGCATGCTTGCAAGAATCTTGAGGTTTGCAAAACCTAAGTCTGTATTAAAAATACCAGCAAATATTTCAGAGCTTAGCTCATAAACTGAAGGAGAATCTTGTCTTAACTTTCTTGGATCAGAAACAGAATCATCTAAGCCTTTCATAGCGGCTCCATTATTCTCGGCTTCAAAATATTGAGCAAATACCCTTAGGGTTGATGTTTCATTTAAATCAAAAAGCCAATCGGTTCTTAAAGTCGTATGATTTGTATCGTCTAGATCTTGACCATTAACTAAGTTTTCAGAAAATCCATCTTGATCCGTTGTGACCCAAGAGAAACGAGTAGCAACAGTGTCAGATAAAGGTATATTCAGCCCTCCTCTTGCCTTAGTTAAGTCATAATCACCTAGAGTCAGGTCAACTTTCCCGTTCAAACTATCAAATGAAGGTAAGGTATTTATAACATTAACCGTTCCTCCAGTAGAGTTTTGCCCAAAAAGCGTGCCTTGGGGTCCTCTTAATACTTCAATTCTATCTAGGTCTATAAAATCAGTTCTTAGAGAGAACTTCGAAGCTATAAATATTCCATCCATATGCAACGCAACAGAGGGAGCCGCAATAGCATTCTGATTAGTTTCGTCTCCAACACCACGGATCGAAATAATAGTCTTATAGCCCTCATTTTTTGCTACCGTAACTCCAGGTGCTATAGCACTGAGACCAACAAAATCTACTATATTTTTTCTTTCTATCTCATCACTACTCAAAGCAGTAACAGCCTTCGAAACGTCTTGTAAGCTTTCTACTCTTTTCTCTGCTGTAACAATAACTTCGTCAATCACCAACTCGTTAGAGAGGATGTTTGAGCTAATTGAGGTTATTGATAGCGCAAGAGAAATTGAGAGGAAAGACCTGAAAAGGGAATTTGATAATTTCATTAAAAATCCTTGTCTTGCAATCAAAAAGATATTCTACTCTTCAGTAATTGACTTGCAAGAGTTACCCGAAAGAAAGTAAATAAATTTATAAATTGTTCCTTAAATTTACTTTTCTTTACTCAATTTCACTTTTTTTTAAGAATTTAATAGTAACCAATCAATAAATCTTTAAAGTAGTAATCAAGGAGATTTCAATTCATCATGAAACTTGCAATAGAAAAATTTTTTGCCATCGAAGCTCACAATACTAGTATTCAAAAAGAAATATTAGCTGGAGTAACTACGTTTATCACCATGGCTTATATTATCTTTGTTAATCCTCAGATGATGGCACAGTCAGGCATGGATTATGGAGCGATATTTGTAGGGACCTGCCTCGCTGCTTCCTTTGCTTGCATATTTATGGGTCTATATGCAAATTGGCCTGTTGGTCTTGCTCCAGGAATGGGCTTGAATGCTTTTTTTACTTATACAGTTGTGGGTGAAATGGGATATTCGTGGCAAGTCGCATTAGGTGCTGTCTTTATAGCAGGCATTTTATTTTTCATAATGAGTATCACTCCTTTGAGGCGATGGATGTTAGATAGCATTCCTTTAAATCTTAGAATTGCAATGGGTGCAGGAGTTGGTTTATTCATTGGTTTTATTGGACTTAAGAATGGCGGAATTATTGTTGCTAATGGTGCTACTTTTTTAAGCTTAGGTGACTTTACAAATCCAAGTACTTTATTAGCTGGTTTGGGCTTCTTGCTTATTTCGATACTCTCCATAAGAAAAATACCTGGAGCAATCATTATTGGAATATTAACCATAACGTTAATTAGTATTTTTTTAAACCTAGTAGAGGTTGATGGTGTCTTTGCTCTTCCTCCTGATGTAACTCCGGTTCTCATGGAATTAGATATCATTGGAGCTTTGGACGTAGCGATGCTTAGTGTCATAGTGTCATTTCTTTTTGTAAATTTATTCGATACCGCCGGAACTCTATTTGGCGTTGCAACTAGAGCAAATTTAATAGAAAAGTCAGGTGATATCCAAGATTTAGATAAGGCGCTAAAAGTTGACAGTAGTTCTAGTGTTTTTGGATCTTTTCTGGGTTGCGCTCCTGTGACAAGCTATGTTGAAAGTTCAGCAGGAATTGAGGCCGGGGGAAGAACAGGGATGACAGCAGTTATTGTCGGAGTATTATTTCTTCTAGCCACTTTCATTTCTCCTTTGGCTGCAGCAGTTCCTGCTTATGCAACTGCAGGGGCTTTGATTTATGTTGCAATCTTAATGTTAAGCGGAATGGAAAGTTTGAACTGGGATGATCAATCAGAATTGTTACCTGCTCTGATAATGGTAGTCATGATTCCACTTACATTCTCAATAGCAAACGGTATTGCATTGGGATTTTTAGCTTATGTATCTATAAAAGTGTTTGTTGGTGAAATAAGAAAAATTTCTTCTGGAGCCTGGTTCCTGACTCTAATATTTGTAGCTAAATTTATCTTTCTATGAAACTAAAGTTTTATATCACTTGCATCGTGTCTTTCTAGGATTTCCTTATCATCTGGCCCATTAGGTTTTCTATTTACCAAAGAGCCTCTTTTGTATGCAGGACGCTCAGTTATCTGCTTGGCCCATCGCCCTAGATGTTTATAAGATTCAACTTCAAGAAATTCAGAGGCGTTGTAAGCATTGTTTAACACCAAAGTACCGTACCAAGAATGAACAGCAATATCTGAAATATTGTAATCACCACCGCACAAGTACTCTCTTGATTCTAGATTCTTATCAAGAAGATCTAATTGGCGTTTTACTTCCATGGCATATCTATTAATAGGGTATTCATATTTCTCTGGCGCGTAAGCATAAAAATGACCAAATCCTCCACCTAAATATGGAGCACTCCCCATCTGCCAAAATAACCAAGACATACATTCTGCTCTTGCCGAGGAATCAGTAGGAAGAAATTCTCCAAATTTTTCAGCTAAGTAGACTAATATGGCACCTGATTCAAAAACGCGGGTTGAAGGATCAGTACTCGTATCTAATAATGCTGGTATTTTTGAATTTGGATTAATGTCTACAAAACCACTACTAAACTGTGCACCTTCACCTATATTGATAAGAAATGCGTCATACTCTGCACCTTCATGACCCAATGCCAAAAGTTCTTCTAATAAGATAGTTACCTTTATTCCATTTGGAGTGCCTAATGAATAAAGTTGTAAAGGATGCTTTCCAACCGGCAATTCCTTTTCATGTGTAGCACCCGCTATCGGTCTATTTATGTTTGCAAATTTTCCACCACTCTCAGTATCCCAAGTCCAGACTTTAGGTGGTATGTATTCCGAGGAATTACTCATAGATGCTCCTTAATTATCAATACTTATTTTTAACTTTTATAACCTTTTATTTTTATTTGGAAGGCTAAGATAAGAATAACTCACTCCATGCCTCTTTGTAAGACAAATAAGTAATTAAGCTCGGATTATTGAAATTTAAGTAAAAGTTGATATAAAGAGGCGATGAACCTAATAAATGACCAAGACATCAAATGGAAACATTATAAAGATGATAAAAATTTTGATTTCCCTATCGATTACTACGATGCAGTTTTAGATGCTCGAGAGGATGGAAGGCTAGAAATTTTAGTAAAATGGGAACCTAATTCTTTTTGTCATTTTCATAGACATACAGCCGAAACAAGTTCTGTTGTAATTCAGGGTGAATTACATGTCTCAGATATAGATATTAATTCAGGTAATAAAACTTCAACCAGAATTAGAAAAGTTGGGGATTTTGTGCACAAAGAGCCTGGAGATATACACATGGAAAAAGGCGGGCCAGAGGGTGCTTTAGTTCTATTTAACATCTATGCCCCTGAAGGAGACGGATCTCTGGCAGAAACACTTAGTCAAGATGGTAAAGTGCTGAGTGTAGCCTCCATGAAAAAAATCCTTAAAAAAAGGGTTTAGGTCTTAATGGATTCTGAGCAAATAGATGGGTTTCTATCTGCATGGAGAAAAGGAGTTATAGAAATTGGTAAGATTCACAGAGAAGGTGGAGATTATATAAAAAGTGCCAAAAACTTTATCAATACTCACTACGCTTTCGAAGAAACTGATGTGTTATTTAAACCAACATTTACAAAAGAAACAGTTTTTAGAAATAATAAAAAAGATGCACTATCCTACTTCATAGGAGGCGACATCCCTGAAGATAATGGCTTTGCACTTAAGCCTTGGGAAGATATCCAGCTAGACGAATTAAATACTCTGACAGAAGAAGGTCTTACTGCAGCAATGGGCACTCTTAAATTTAAACCATATAAGAAAGAAGAGACCACTTTAGTTGCTTTTACTTTTATCTTTATAAAGATCGGTGACAATTTAAAAATAAAAGTTCACCACTCCTCACCTGTTACTTAAAACTAAAAAGATTTTTTATAGAGTCAAAAAGAATTAATGCTGCCTTAGCTTTTTTCATTCCAGGATCATCTTCCCCTATTTTCCAATAACAACTTAAGTATAAAGAATCTTTGGGAAGAGCTTTGTCATGTTTGAGAAGCTTTCTAGCAAAACGAAGTAATTCAAATTCTCCTGCAACCCATGCAAAAGGATTTACCCCTTTGATTTCAACACAACTAAGAGCTTTGATAAGATCTTCGCATCCAGTCAAAGGGTCTGAATTTATTATCCACTTTACCTCTACACCCTCGGGTTTCTTTAAGTCCTGTTTGTCTTCCGAAGAATTTATCTCTAATAACGCAATGCCCTTCGATTCAGGTGATAATTTTTCAAGATTTACAGCTATTGCTGGTAAAGCAGTCATATCGCCAACAAATAAATACCAATCAGCAGCATCGGCAGCTAATATTGCGGGACCTGGTCCTGCTATCTCAATACTATCGCCTATTTGTGCTGAGGAAGCCCATTTACTAGCCGGACCACTGTCCCCATGCAAAAGAAAATCCAGAACCAGTTCTCTTTTTTCTAAATTAAATGCCCTGATTGTATAAGAACGTAAGTCGAAGTTTTTTTTTGTATCTGTGGGTTCGTGGTCTGAATTTTTTGGAAAGCGCATTTTCACATATCCACTTTCTTGATTTTCTGGAAAATCAGCTAGGTCATTTCCTTGAAGAGTAATTCTCCTCATGTTCTTTCCTAATTCCTGAGAATTTATAACTTTTAATTTTCTGATAAGCACTGCCATTTTCTTAGACTCCTTTCTAAAAAAGATATTATCATTTATTAAATATTGGTTTTCTTTTTTCTAGGAAAGATAGCATTCCTTCTTTGGAGTCTTTAGTGTTGGCATTATCTTTGACTGCTTTACGCTCTTCTACAAAAAGCAAAAATTTCAGGATTGAGGAAGCTCTATTAGGCCTAGTTTAAGGTACAAGGAAAATAGATCAGTTAAACCTCTTTGTTTTATAATTTTTTCATTCTCTAGAGTGAGAATAGTTACATCCCTGAAACTCACTTCTTCATTTGTTGTTGGATGAAAA